>NZ_BCBP01000045.1:0-78867 GCF_001753955.1 Pseudomonas sp. NBRC 111139 | reverse complement strand
AACGCATCGAAGGTTGGGCACAGGTCGTCGTAGGAGCGGGTTTACCCGCGAAAGGGCCGGGCCTGCTAACCAATCTCCACCCGCCGTTCACCGTTGCCGCCGCCACCGTATTCGCGGGTAAACCCGCTCCTACACATAGGCACCAGCGCCTCGACCATATACACAATCAATTGGCCCCCACCCTTCAGGGAGCCTACAGTGCGCCCGAAACTCACCCAACCCGGGAAGCCCACCATGAGCAAAAAGCCGAAAAAGCACGGCCCCAACAAGGCCAAGTCCATCGTTGCCCAGCCACTGTTCCGCTGCCGCCAGGAACAACCGAACAAGGGCAAAGGCAGCTACCGCCGCGAAGCCTTCCAATCGAGAGATTGGGAGGCTTCCTACTTTTTGGCTGCATGAAAGCATCGCAAGCGCAGGCATGATATGGTCGTCACCTGACCTGCAACTCTGGATCTGTGCATGCTCTTCCGTCTTATCCCCCGCTGGGAAACCCGCCAGCTGATCGCGGCCTCCAGCTTCATTCTGCTCGTGGCCTGTGCGGAAAAGCCCACCGCCGCCGACGCGCTGCCGCTGGCCCCTGCCCAACCCAATCCCGTGGTGACCGTGCCCGGCGCAACGCCCGACGTCAGCACTGACATCCAGCCCCTGCAAACCTTCGCCCAATGGCAAGCAGGCTTCCGCGAGCAGGCACTGCAAGCCGGCATTTCGCCGAGCACCTTCGACCGCGCCTTCCTCGGTGTCACCCCCGACCTGGACGTGATCAAGGCAGACCGCAGCCAGCCGGAGTTCACCCGCCCGGTGTGGGAATACCTCGAAGGCGCCCTGTCGCCCCTGCGTGTGCGCAACGGCAAGAAGCTGCTGGAGCAGAACGCCGAGCTGCTGACTCGCCTTGAGCAACGCTATGGCGTGGACCGCCAGGTGCTGGTCGCGGTGTGGGGCATGGAAAGCAACTTCGGCCAGTTCCAGGGCAACAAGTCGGTGATCCGCTCGCTGGCCACTTTGGCCTATGAGGGCCGCCGCCCACAGTTCGCCCAGGACCAGCTGATTGCCGCGCTGCAGATCATCCAGCACGGAGACATCCAGCCTGAAGCCATGCGTGGCTCGTGGGCCGGCGCCATGGGCCAGACCCAGTTCATTCCGACCACCTACAACACCCATGCCGTGGACTTCGACGGCGATGGCCGCCGCGACATCTGGAACAGCACACCAGACGCCCTTGCCTCAACAGCGCACTACCTGCAAAGTTCGGGCTGGAAACGCGGCCAACCGTGGGGCTTCGAGGTACAGGTGCCGGCCGGCTTCGACTTCTGGCAGGCCGATGGCGCACTGCGCAAACCGGTGAGTGAATGGCTGGCGATGGGCGTGAAACTGCCAGCGGGTACCCAGCTGCCGCCAGGTAGCAACCAGCTGTCTGCCGCCCTGCTGCTGCCGGCCGGTGCACGCGGCCCGGCGTTCCTGGTGCTGGACAACTTCCGCGCCATCCTCAAGTACAACAACTCGTCGTCCTATGCCCTGGCGGTGAGCCTGCTCGGGGATCGCTTCAGCGGCTGGGGCTTCATTGCCGGCAGCTGGCCGAAAGAGGACCTGCCGCTCAGCCGCAGCGAGCGCATGGAGTTGCAGAACTTGCTGAACAGCCGCGGGCATGATGCGGGTAATGCCGATGGCATTATCGGGGCCAATACCCGCAAGGCAATCCGCAATGCCCAGCAAGGGCTGGGATGGCCGGCGGATGGCTACCCGACCCATAAGCTGCTTGAGAGCCTGCGCCAGCAGTAAGCATTCCGGGGCCGCTGCGCGGCCCCGGTAATCTCACGCCCTGACCAGATCCTGCTCCAGCACCAGTGTTTGCTGAACACTGTCCAGCCTCACCCGAGCCCCCAGGGGCAAGCAGACATTCGGGTCACAGTGCCCGCTGCGCCAACCCGCCAGCACCGGCACACCCAGCGGTGCAAACGTATCCTCCAGCAACGGCGTCAGCGCCGCGGTGGTAATCCCGGCAAAGTCGCCCACCAACACGCCTTTGATCCCCTCCAGCTTGCCTGCCAGGCGTAACTGGGTCAGCAGCCGATCCACCCGGTACAACGGCTCGTTGACGTCCTCGATGAACAGGATGCAGCCCTGGGTATCCAGCTCGGCAAGGGTCCCCATGGTCGCCCCCAGCATCGACAGGTTGCCACCCAGCAGCGGTCCGCTGGCCACCCCCGGCAGCACGCAGTCCAATGCGAAGCCCGCCGGGTGCGCGACCTGCTCGCCTGCCCTCACATGCCCACCCAGTTGCGCCAGCAACGACGACTCGGTCGGTGGCAACTTGGCCCCCAACAGGTCGGCATTGAGCATCCCCCCATGGAAGGTCAGCAGCCCGGCATGCCGGTAGATCGCCGTATGCAGCGCGGTGATGTCGCTGTAGCCGATCAGCGGCTTGGGGTTGCGCCGGATCAGTTCAAAGTCGAGCTGGTCAAGCAGGCGCATGCTGCCGTAGCCCCCACGCATGCACAGGATGGCGTCCATGGCCGGATCGGCAAACGCTGCATGCAAGTCCTGCAGGCGCTGCTGGTCCGGCCCCGCCAGGTAGCCCTGCGCCTGCAGGGCACCCGGGTAGATACGGCACCGGTAGCCGCGGTCAACGAACCACTGGCTAACCTTCTGCGCATCAAGCCGCGCCGCGCCCGCCGGGGCGACAATGGCAAAACATGCGTTGGCCGGCAGCGCGGCTGGCAGGGTGGGTTGAAAGGTTTTGGCGCAATACATCGCGACTCCTTGCAGCGCATGGGACACAAACAAAAATGCCGATGCCGCCCTTGGGCGCGCATCGGCATCTGTGGCTCTGCTCTAGGCTAGCGCATAGCTCAGAGCTTGATCTTGGCTTCGTGGGCCTGCTGGTCGGCGTGGTACGAAGAACGCACCAGCGGGCCAGAGGCAACGTTCTTGAAGCCCATCTTGTAACCTTCCTCGGCGAACCAGGCAAAGGTGTCCGGGTGAACGAAACGCTGCACCGGCAAGTGGCTACGCGACGGCTGCAGGTACTGGCCAAGGGTGAGCATGTCGATGTCATGCTCGCGCATGCGATGCATCACTTCGATCACTTCCTCGTCGGTTTCGCCCAGGCCGAGCATCAGGCCGGACTTGGTCGGTACGTGTGGCACCAGCTGCTTGAATTTCTGCAGCAAGTCCAGCGACCAGTCATAGTCCGAGCCCGGGCGCGCGGCCTTGTACAGGCGCGGTACGGTCTCGAGGTTGTGGTTGAACACATCTGGTGGCTCTTGCGCGGTGATTTCCAGAGCAACGTCCATACGGCCACGGTAGTCCGGCACCAAGGTCTCCAACTGCACCCCCGGTGACAGCGCACGGATTTCCCGGATGCAGTCAGCAAAGTGCTGGGCACCGCCGTCACGCAGGTCGTCGCGGTCCACCGAGGTGATCACCACATACTTCAGGCGCAGGTCGGCAATGGCAACCGCCAGGTTTTTCGGCTCGTCCAGATCCAGCGGCTTCGGTCGGCCATGGCCAACGTCGCAGAACGGGCAACGACGGGTGCAGATGTCACCCATGATCATGAAGGTGGCGGTACCACCCGAGAAGCACTCGCCCAGGTTCGGGCAGGAGGCCTCTTCGCATACGCTGTGCAGTTTGTGCTTGCGCAGCAGTTGTTTGATGCGGTCTACCTCGGGCGACACCGGGATACGCACGCGAATCCAGTCGGGCTTCTTTGGCAGCTCATCGGTAGGGATGATCTTCACCGGGATGCGCGCGACTTTGTCGGCACCACGCAGCTTGACCCCAGCTTCCACCTTCTTCGGCGCTGGGCGCGGGGTGGCATCCTGGGTAGGTATCAGGTTCGGCACGGCTTCTTGCACAGTTGTCATATTCAGTCGATTCCGCCCGTGAGGGTCGTCTGCTCAGCGTAGTCGAGGTGCTTGACCAGCTGTCCGCGCAGCCTTGTCCTGACCTCGTCGAGTTCGATCGGACCTGCCAGATCGCGCAGCTGGGTCATCGCCAGCCCCGCATAGCCGCAGGGGTTGATTCGGCGGAATGGCGCAAGGTCCATGTCCACGTTCAGGGCAAGGCCGTGAAACGAACGGCCGTTGCGAATTCGCAGGCCGAGGGAGGCGATTTTCGCTCCGTCGACATAGACACCCGGGGCATCGGGCTTAGCAGACGCCTGAACAGCATAGCTGGCGAGCAGGTCGATGAGGGCCAGCTCGATACGGCTGACCAGCTCACGCACGCCAAAGCCCAGCCGGCGCACATCCAGCAGCAGGTAAGCCACCAGCTGCCCGGGGCCATGGTAGGTGACCTGGCCGCCGCGGTCGGTCTGCACCACCGGGATGTCGCCCGGCACCAGCAGGTGCTCGGCCTTGCCGGCCTGCCCCTGGGTGAAGACCGCAGGGTGCTCGACCAGCCAGATTTCATCCTGGCTGTCCGGGCTGCGCTGCTCGGTAAAACGACGCATGGCCTCCAGCACCGGTTCATAGGGCTGCAGGCCAAGCTCGCGAAAACCGAGGCAGGCGGACATCAAAGCACCATTTTCACGATGCCGGTAGCGCGCAGGGCGCTGTTGATATCGTGCAACTGGTTCTCGCTTTCGGCAACGATGTGCAATTGCACGGTGGTGTACTTGCCTTCCTTGCTCTGGCGTTCGGCCAGGGTGGAAAGGTCGACTTTGGCGTGCTTGCTGAGAATCTCGATGACCGTGTCCTTGAAACCGACAACGGTGTCACCGATGACCTTGATCGGGTAATCGTCGCAAGGGAATTCGATCTTGTGCGACTTGACGTCTGGTTCGCTCATGGCGGAAACGGCCTCGTAAGCCGTGGCAACAACAACACCCCCGCGGTAGGCGCGGGGGCATGCAGGTCACGTATCAGTTGAACAACCCGTAGAAGAATAGACGGATGCTATCCCACATACGGCGGAAGAAACCACCTTCCTCGACGCCATCAAGGGCAATCAGGTCGGCGCTGTGAACCACTTTCTCGTCCAGTTTGACTTCCACTTTGCCGATCACGTCACCTTTGGCGATCGGTGCGGTGAGCTGCGGGTTCATGGTCATCGAAGCCTGCAGGCGCTTCAATTGGCCTTTAGGCATAGTCATGGTCAGGTCGTCAGCCAGGCCAGCCTTGATCTGGCTGGTAGCGCCCTTCCAGACCGGGGCCTGGGTCAGCTCGGTGCCCTTCTGGTAGAAGGTCTGGGTTTCGAAGAAGCGGAAACCGTAGGTCAGCAGCTTCTGGGTTTCGGCAGCACGCGATTGTTCGCTGTTGGTACCGAACACCACGGCGATCAGGCGCTGGCCGTCACGAACGGCCGACGCCACCATGCAGTAGCCGGCTTCGTCGGTGTGACCGGTTTTCAGGCCATCGACGGTCTTGTCGCGCCACAGCAGCAGGTTGCGGTTAGGCTGCTTGATGTTGTTCCAGAAAAACTCTTTCTGCGAGTAGATGGCGTAGTGGGCCGGGTCGACATTGATGATCGCACGGGCCAGGGTTGCCATGTCGTGCGCCGACGAGTAGTGCTCGGGGTTCGGCAGGCCGGTCGGGTTCATGAAGTGGCTGTTGGTCATGCCCAGGTCGGCAGCCGTCTTGTTCATCATGTCGGCAAAGGCATCTTCGCTGCCGGCGATGTGCTCGGCCAACGCGACCGAGGCGTCGTTACCGGACTGGATGATGATGCCGTGCAGCAAGTCGCTGACCGTGACCTGGCTGCCAACCTTGATGAACATGCGCGAACCGCCGGTACGCCAGGCGTTTTCGCTGACGGTAACCGGGTCGCTTTCACCGATCTGGCCGCGGCGGATGTCCAGGGTGGCGATGTAGGCGGTCATCAGCTTGGTCAGGCTGGCTGGCGGCAGGCGCTCGTCACCGTTGTTCTCGACCAGCACGTTGCCGCTGGACGCGTCCATGAGTACGTAGGACTTGGCTGCCAGTTGGGGTGGCGCAGGCGTCATCTGCTCCGCCGCGAAGGCGGCAGGCGTGATCAGCAGCAGTACAGGCAGGCAAAGTCGTTTGGCAAGGTTGGTGATGTTCATCCGTCTCTCGAAAATCGCTAATGGTCTGAGATGTTCCCTGGGCAAGATCATGTGCCCAGCGCCAGTCAGTCTAGTTTTATGGCCGTTGGCCTGGCCCGCGAACGTGCGGCTTTATGTCGCTGCGGGCAAAAGCGGTCATTGTACATGGCCGCGACCGGCAATTCATGACAAAACCGACAGTTTGGTGTTGCCGTCTTCACAGGCGCGCTCGCCCCCACAGTCAGTCTGCTGTGACCAGCTTTGCCTGCCCCAAGTTCGCCAGGCGAATGCTGTCCTGTGCTTGCTGGATCTCGCCCTGGCTGCCGATCGGCCCCAGGCGCACGCGGTGCAGGGTCTGCTGGTTACGCACGATCGAGCTGATGAACACGGGTGCATTGACCATGGTGCTGAGCTTGGCGCGCAGCAACTCGGCAGCGTCCGGGTTGGCGAACGCGCCTACCTGCAAGAAACTGCCACCGCTACCGCCGGGCACGTTATTGCCACCCACCTGCACCGGTACCACGGGCGCGGCGTGCTGCTGTGGCGGCGGGGTCCATTGCTCGACACGCCCGGTACTGGCCGGTATTGCCTGGGTCTGGGCCACTTGCGGCTCTTTCAGCACCATAGGTGGGGTCTGGCCACGCTGGGCCCACCACTGCTGCGGGTCGATGCCCTCGACGCGCACGTGCGCGGTACCGATCTCGGCATAACCGAGCTTTTTTGCCGCAGCATAGGACAAATCGATGATGCGGTCGGAATAGAACGGGCCACGGTCGTTGACCCGCAGGATCACGCTGCGGTTATTGGCGAGGTTGGTCACCTTGACGTAGGCCGGCAGAGGCAGGGTCTTGTGAGCCGCGCTCATGCCATACAGGTCGTACAGTTCGCCATTGGCGGTGTTCTGCCCATGGAACTTGGTGCCGTACCACGACGCCGTACCCTCGGCGCGGTAGTTGCGCGAGTCCTGCATCGGGTAGTAGGTCTTGCCAAGCACCGTGTAGGGGTTGGCCTTGTAGTTACCGGTGTGCACGGTCGGGGTGGCATCGGGGATCTTGTTCACATCCACGTCCCACCACGGTGCGCCGTCCTTGTGCGCCCGGTTGATGTCCAGGCCCGGCTGGCTGCGCACGACGTTACCACTGCTTTTCGGGGCCGGGCGGTTGGAAGAGCAGCTGGCCAGCGCCACACCGACGGCGAGGCAGGTGAGCAGCTTGAAAGCGTTGCCAGAGATGATTGCGCGCATTACTTGACGCCCCGTACTTGAACCAGCTGTTCCGCAAGCTGATGTACCGCCATGGCATACATCACACTGCGGTTGTAGCGAGTGATCGCGTAGAAGTTCTTCAGGCCCATCCAGTACTCGGGGCCGCTCTCGCCCTCGAGACGGAAGGCGGTAACCGGCAGATCATCGCGCAGCGAATCATGAACCGACCAGCCAAGCGTACGCAACTCCCCTACCGTTTTCACCGGCTCGATGCCGGTGGTCAGGCCTTCGTCGGCGCGCATGCCTTCCACCCAGGCGCGGCTGACCACACCCTCGCCGGCCACCCAGCCGTGGCGCTTGAAGTAGCTGGCCACACTGCCGATGGCATCGTCAGGGTTGTTCCAGATATTGATGTGGCCGTCCCCGTCGAAGTCCACCGCGTAGTTGCGGAAGCTGCTTGGCATGAACTGCGGCAGCCCCATGGCGCCAGCGTACGAGCCCTTGAGCGTCAAGGGGTCGAGTTGCTCATCCCGGGCCAGCAGCAGGAACTCACGCAGCTCCTTGCGGAAGAACTCGGCCCGTGGCGGGTAGTCGAAGCCCAGCGTCGACAGGGCGTCGATCACCCGGTAGTTGCCGGTATTGCGGCCAAAAAAGGTTTCCACGCCGATGATTGCGACAATGTACTGCGCAGGTACGCCGTACTCCTGCTCGGCACGTGCCAACACAGCCTCGTGCTGACGCCAGAAATCCACACCGCGAGCGATACGTGCATCGGTGATGAACATCGGCCGATAGTCCTTCCACGGTTTGACCCGCTCGGCCGGGCGCGATATGGCGTCGAGGATCGACTGCTTGCGCTGTACCTCACGGAACACACCCATCAGTTGCTCAGGCGCAAAACCATAGTCGCGGCTCATTTCGCCAACGAACGCGGCTACCTGGGGCGAGCCGTCGTATTCGCCGGCATGGGCCAGCTGTACAGCGCCGAACAGGCCCACCGCACCGATCCAAGGCGCACAACGGGCAGCCCAGTTACGCACTGCTTGCATGAAATTGTTCACCTTATTCAAACCTGCGCGATCCATTTGCGGTGCGTATGGATCGACATCAAAACGCCAAACGCTGACAGCAGCGTCACCAACGATGTTCCGCCATAGCTGATGAAAGGTAGCGGCACGCCCACCACGGGCAGAAGGCCACTTACCATTCCGATATTGACGAACACGTATACAAAAAAAGTCATGGTCAGGCTGCCCGCAAGCAGCTTGCCGAACAGGGTCTGCGCCTGGGCGGTGATCACCAGACCACGGCCGATCAGCAGCAGGTAGACAATCAGCAGCAGGCAGATGCCAACCAGGCCGAACTCCTCGCCGAGCACGGCGATGATGAAGTCGGTGTGGCTTTCCGGCAAAAAGTCCAGGTGCGACTGCGTGCCAAGCAGCCAGCCTTTGCCAAACACCCCGCCCGAGCCGATCGCCGCCTTGGACTGGATGATGTTCCAACCGGTGCCCAACGGGTCGCTTTCAGGGTCGAGGAAGGTCAATACCCGCTGCTTCTGGTAGTCGTGCATGACGAAGAACCACATGGCCACCGCGACGGGCACGGCTGCCGCCAGCACGCTGAGGATCCAGCGCCAGCGCAAGCCGCCCATGAACAGCACGAAGGCACCGGAGGCCAGGATCAGCAGCGCAGTCCCCAGGTCGGGCTGACGTACGATCAGCATGAACGGCACGCCGATCAGCACCAGGCTGATCGCCACGTGCTTCAAATGGGGCGGCAAGGTGCGCTTGGACAGGTACCAGGCGATGGTCGCCGGCATGATGATCTTCATGAACTCCGAGGGCTGGAAGCGGATCACCCCCGGAATGTTGATCCAGCGCGTGGCACCCATGGCGTTGTGGCCCATCACGTCCACCACTACCAGCAACAGCACCCCGGCCAGGTAGGCCAGCGGCACCCAACGCGCCATGAAGCGCGGCTCCAGCTGGGCGATGACGAACATCGACACCAGACCGATGCCAAACGAGGTGGCTTGCTTGAGCAGCAGGTCCCAGTTCTTGCCACTGGCCGAATACAGTACGAACAGGCTGCCGGCCGCAAGGGTCAGCAGAATGATCAGCAAGGGGCCGTCGATATGAATGCGTTGCAGAAAGCTCGCACGCCGACGCATCACATCCTCGCTGGAGAGCATGCGATCGAAATTGTTCATCACAGGGCCGATTCCTGGGTAACGGTGGCGGGCGCGAACTCGGGTTTGAGCCGGCCGTTTTCGTCGAGCAGCCAGGCGTCCATGATCTGGCGAACCACCGGAGCGGCGACACCCGAGCCGGACTCACCGTTCTCGACCATCACCGAAACCACGATTTTCGGGGCTTCGGCTGGGGCAAACGCGACGAACAAGGCATGGTCGCGGTGGCGCTCCTGGAGTTTGTTGCGGTCATACTTCTCGCCCTGCTTGATCGCCACCACCTGGGCGGTGCCGCTCTTGCCGGCAATGCGGTACTGGGCACCGGCTGCTGCCTTGCGCGCGGTACCGCGGGCGTTGTGCATCACCTGTTCCATGCCATGGGTGACCTTGGCCCAGTCGGACTTGTCACGCAGCACGATGTCTTCCATGGGGTTGTCGTCCACCGGCGGCAGGCCTTCGATGGTCTTGGCCAGGTGTGGGCGGTTCCACACACCTTTGTTGGCGATCAATGCAGTGGCCTGGGCCAGCTGCAGCGGCGTGGCCTGCATGTAACCCTGGCCGATGCCGAGAATCAGGGTTTCGCCGGGGAACCAGGCCTGGCGTCGGGTGGCACGCTTCCATTCGCGCGACGGCATCAACCCGGCAGACTCCTCGAACATATCGAGGGATACCCGCTGGCCGATACCGAACTTGTTCATGTAGCTGGACAACCGATCGATGCCCATCTTGTGCGCAAGGTCATAGAAGTAGGTGTCGTTCGACCGCATGATGGCGGTGTCCAGGTCGACCCAGCCATCACCGGAGCGGTTCCAGTTACGGTATTTATGGTCGTAGTTGGGCAACTGGTAGTAGCCAGGGTCGAACACCCTGCTGCTGGCATTCACGACGCCACTGTCCAGACCGGCAATAGCCACCGCCGGCTTGATGGTCGACCCCGGCGGGTACAGGCCACGCAGCACGCGGTTGAACAGCGGCCGATCGATCGAATCGCGCAATTCGGCATAGGCCTTGAAGCTGATGCCGGTGACGAACAGGTTGGGGTCGAAGCTAGGCTGACTCACCATCGCCAGTACCTCGCCGGTGCGCGGGTCGAGCGCAACCACTGCACCACGCCGGCCTCCCAGGGCGGCTTCAGCGGCCTCCTGCAGCTTGATGTCCAGGCTCAGCACAATGTCCTTGCCCGGCTTCGGGTCGGTGCGCTTGAGCACCCGCAGCACACGGCCACGGGCGTTGGTCTCGACTTCCTCGTAACCCACCTGACCGTGCAGGGCGGCCTCGTAGAAGCGCTCGATGCCGGTCTTGCCGATATGGTGGGTACCGCTGTAGTTCACCGGGTCGAGCGTTTTCAGCTCTTTCTCGTTGATCCGCCCTACATAACCCACCGAATGGGCAAAATGCGCACCCTGCGGGTAATGCCGCACCAGCTGGGCCACCACCTCGACACCCGGCAGGCGGAACTGGTTTACCGCCACGCGGGCAATCTGCTCTTCGTTGAGCTCGAACAGAATCGGCACCGGCTCGAATGGCCGGCGGCCTTGGCGCATGCGCTTCTCGAACAGGGCACGGTCGTCAGCGGTGAGCTCAAGCACTTCGACGATGGTATCAAGCACTTCCTGCCAGTTACCCGCACGTTCGCGGGTCATCGACAGGCTGAAGCTGGGCCGGTTGTCGGCAACGATCACCCCTTTGCGGTCGAAGATCAACCCGCGGGTCGGCGGGATCGGCTGCACATGCACCCGGTTGTTCTCCGACAGCGTGGAGTGGTAGTCGTACTGGATGATCTGCAGGTAGTACAGCCGTGCGATCAACACGCACACAAGCAGCATGATCGCGACTGCGCCGACCACGACGCGGTTGCGCACCAGGCGGGCGTCTTTCTCGTGGTCCTTGAGACGGATCGGCTGCGACATCGGACTGCTTACAGGCTCATTTGTGGTAAGGGTGCCCGGACAACACGGTCCAGGCGCGGTAGATCTGCTCGCCGATGAGTATCCTTACCAACGGGTGCGGCAACGTCAGCGGCGACAGCGACCAACGTTGCTCGGCGCGTGCGCAAACCTCAGGCGCCAGGCCCTCCGGGCCACCCACCATCAAATTCACCGTGCGCGCATCCAGGCGCCAGCGGTCCAGCTCGGTGGCCAGCTGTTCGGTACTCCAGGGCTTGCCATGGACCTCGAGGGTGACAATGCGTTCCCCAGGCTGCACCTTGCTCAGCATGGCTTCGCCCTCCTGACGGATCAGGCGGGCGACGTCGGCATTCTTGCCACGGGTATTCAGCGGGATTTCCACCAGCTCCAGCGACAGCTCGGCGGGCAGGCGCTTGGCATATTCATGCCAGCCTTCCTCGACCCACTTCGGCATGCGCGAGCCGACCGCAATCAGGCGCAGACGCACAGCGCTTTCCTTATTCGCGGTCTTTGAGCTTGTCGGAGTACTCGTGGGCATGGTCCGGGCTGTGGTGCTTGCCATCGGCGGCACGGCTTTGCTCGGCACCCTGCCACAGGCGCTCAAGGTCGTAGAACTGGCGGGCAGCGGCGGTCATCATGTGCACGATGACGTCGTTCAGGTCCAGCAGCACCCAGTCGCTGTCGCCCTTGCCTTCTTCACCCAGTGGCTGGGCGCCCTTGGCCTTGACGGCTTCACGGACCTTTTCGGCCATCGCGTTGATCTGGCGGTTGGAGGTACCGGTGGCAATGATCATGTAGTCGGTCAGGCTGTGCTTCTCGCGCACGTCGATGACCTGGATGTCCTGGGCCTTGACGTCTTCCAGCGCTGCCTTGGTCACTGCGACCAGTTCTTCGCCGTAAATTTTCTGCTTGGTCATATAAAACTCGTTCAACTCGTTGGATGAGGCGCCAGAGGCACCGTCAGTTGGGCGCACGATACAGTTCGTGCGCCTCGATATAGGCCAGTACGGCGTCCGGCACCAGGAACCTCACCGATTTGCCGCTGGCCAGCAGCTGTCGGATCTGTGTAGCCGACACCGCAAGCGGCGTCTGCCAGACGAACGAAATATTTCCCGCCGGGCCGGACATGGCGGTGGGATCGCTCTCCGAGCGCGCAGCCAACAGGTTGCGCAACTCGTCAGGGGGTTCTACGTCGGCATCCGGACGTTGCAGTACCAGGATGTGACAGTGTTGCAGCAATTCTTCCCAGCGATGCCAGGCGGGCAGACCACAGAAGGCATCCCAACCCAGCACCAGGAACAACTGGTCGTTGCCGGACAGTTCGGCGCGGATCGATTCCAGCGTATCGATGGTGTACGACGGCTTGTCACGTTCCAGCTCGCGGGCATCGACGCTCAGGCAAGCGACGCCCTGCACCGCTTCACGGACCATGGCCAGGCGATCCTGCGCGGCCACCTGTGGCGTGTCGCGGTGCGGCGGCCGGGCATTGGGCAACAGGCGTAGCTCATCCAGCCCCATGAACTCGGCCACTTCCAGCGCGCTGCGCAAGTGGCCGATATGCACGGGGTCGAAGGTACCACCTAGAATGCCGATACGCCGGACTGCCTGGGCCTTGCTCAACTCAGCAGGACCCCTGACCGCGCAACTGGCCATCGCCGATCACCACATACTTCTCGCAGGTCAGGCCTTCCAGGCCGACAGGGCCGCGGGCATGCAGCTTGTCGGTGGAAATACCGATTTCCGCACCCAGGCCGTACTCGAAGCCATCGGCAAAGCAGGTCGGGGTGTTGAGCATGACCGACGCCGAATCGACCTCAGCCATGAACTGACGGGCTTCACCCTGGTGTTCGCTGATGATCGAGTCGGTGTGGTGCGAGCCATAGTGGTTGATGTGCTCGATGGCCTGGTTCAGGCCGTCGACCACGCGAATCGACAGGATCGCATCGAGATATTCCGTGTGCCAATCGGCTTCGGTGGCCGGTTTGGCGCTAATGATAGCCTGGGTACGCTCGCAACCGCGCAGCTCCACGCCCTTCTCCACGAAGCGGCGGGCCATTTCTGGCAGGAAGCGCTCAGCCACTTGTTGGTCGACCAGCAGCGTTTCCATGGCACCGCAGATGCCGTAGCGGTAGGTCTTGGCGTTGAAAGCCACATTCCAGGCCTTGTCCAGATCGGCATGCTGGCTGACATAGATGTGGCAGATGCCGTCCAGGTGCTTGATCACCGGCACGCGGGCATCGCGGCTGATGCGCTCGATCAGGCCACGGCCTCCGCGCGGTACGATGACATCGACGAATTCCGGCATGCTGATCAGCGCGCCCACCGCTTCGCGGTCGGTGGTTTCGACCACCTGCACCACCGCCGCCGGCAGGCCGGCTTCGGCCAGGCCACGCTGAATGCAGGTGGCAATGGCGCGGTTGGAGTGGATGGCTTCGGAACCGCCACGCAGGATGGTTGCATTGCCCGACTTGAGGCACAGGCTGGCGGCATCAATGGTCACGTTCGGGCGCGATTCATAGATGATCCCGATCACCCCCAGCGGGGTACGCATCTTGCCTACCTGAATGCCCGATGGGCGGTAGCTCATGTCGCGAATGGCACCGACCGGGTCCGGCAGGCTGGCCACCTGGCGCAAGCCGGTGATCATGCCGTCGATACGCGCCGGGGTCAGCGCCAGACGGTCGAGCAGTGCGGGCTCCAGGCCACTGGCGCGGCCGGCGGCAAGGTCCAGCTCGTTGGCAGCGGTGAGTTCGGCACGGGCAGCGTCCAGCGCGTCGGCGGCGGCTTGCAGGGCGCGGTTCTTCTGCGCAGTGCTGGCACGGCCGATCACCCGGGAAGCCTCACGGGCAGCGCGACCCAGGCGGGTCATATAGTCAAGAACGGACTCAGTCATGGGTTCGGTGTCTTGGCGAAGGGGAAATCGGCTGATTATAACTGCCGCGCAGGTGTACGCCCAGCGGCGGGTGGCGGATGGTCGAAAATGGATGGGGCAATGTGTAGGAAAGATGTAACCGGGGTTATCGAGATTTCCATCGCCTGTTGCGGCCCTTTCGCGGGCGCGCCCGCTCCCACAGGGATTTCACAAGGCCTGGACCTATGCACCACCAGTGGGAGCGGGCATGCCCGCGAAAGGACCGGCACTGCCAACATCACCCTCCGATTCAGCCTCGATTAAGCCATTCATTGCTATCATCCCCGCCTCTCCAGCCACGAACTGCTCCGCATGCCAGCCCTGCCCGACAGCTTTTTCGACCGCGACGCCCAGACCCTGGCCAAGGCCCTGCTGGGCAAGGTCATCCGTCACCGCCACGGCGACCTTTGGCTGGCCGCGCGGATCATCGAGACCGAGGCCTACTACCTTTCCGACAAAGGTAGCCACGCTTCGCTCGGCTATACCGAAAAACGCAAGGCGCTGTTCCTGGATGGGGGGCATATCTACATGTACTACGCCCGCGGCGGCGACTCGCTGAACTTCAGCGCCCACGGGCCGGGCAACGCGGTGCTGATCAAGTCTGCCTATCCTTGGCAGGACGCCCTCTCGGGGCCCGACAGCCTGGCGCAGATGCAACTGAACAACCCCGATGCAAGCGGCAATATCCGCCCGCAAGAGCGCCTGTGCGCCGGCCAGACCCTGCTATGCCGGGCCCTGGGCCTGAAAGTGCCGCATTGGGACGCCCAGCGTTTCGACGCCGAACGCCTGTACGTCGAGGACTGCGGCAACGCCGTGCCCCGGGTGATCCAGGCCGCTCGCCTGGGCATCCCGCACGGGCGCGACGAGCACCTGCCGTACCGCTTCGTCGATGCCGGGTACGCCCGTTTCTGCACACGGAACCCGTTACGCCGCGGCCAAGTCGAAGGCCGTGATTTCTTCATTCTCGAACAAGGAAGCTGAACATGGGCCAATGGCTCGACAGCCTGACCGGCTGGCTCAGCGCCAACCCGCAGTGGCTTGGCCTGGCGATTTTCCTGGTGGCCTGCATCGAATGCCTGGCCATCGCCGGCATTATCGTGCCGGGCACCGTACTGCTGTTCGCCGTGGCGGTACTGGCCGGCAGCGGCACGTTCAGCCTGGGCGAAACGCTGCTCCTCGGCTTTCTCGGCGGCCTGCTGGGCGACGCCTTGTCTTACACAGTGGGCAAGTACTTCCACCAGAACATTCGCCGGCTGCCGCTGCTACGTCACCATCCGGAATGGATCGGCAGCGCCGAAAGCTACTTCCAGCGTTATGGCATCGCCAGCCTGCTGGTAGGCCGTTTCATCGGCCCGCTGCGGCCGATGCTGCCAATGGTCGCCGGCATGTTCGACATGCCCCTGCCGCGCTTCATCGCCGTCAGCCTGTTGGCGGGCGCCGGCTGGTCGGTCGCCTACCTGCTACCCGGCTGGGCCACCGGCGCCGCCATGCGCCTGCCCCTGCCGGAAGGCTTCTGGCTGGACGCCGGGATCATCGCCGGCGCCCTCGCGGTGCTGATCGGCCTGAGCCTGAATACCAGCCTGCGAGATCAACGCCACGGCACCCGGCTGGTTGCGGCGCTCAGCTTCATCACCCTGGCCGGTGTATTCCTCGGCTGGCCCTACCTCCATGAGTTCGACCAAGGCGTGATGACACTGGTCCAGGAACATCGCAGCCAGGCCATCGACAGCACCGTGGTGCTGGTGACACGGCTAGGCGATTTCCGCACCCAGTTGTTCCTCGGCGGCCTGCTGACCGGCCTGCTGCTGCTTGCCCGTCAGTGGCGACACGCATTTTTCGCCGCTGGCGCGTTGATGGGCACGGCGATCGCCAACGGCACACTGAAATGGCTATTTGCCCGGGCCAGGCCGGAAGTACTGACCGACCCACTGACCAGCTATAGCATGCCCAGCGGGCACAGCTCGGCATCGTTCGCGTTCTTCCTGGTAATGGCCGTACTGGCGGGGCGTGGCCAGCCACCACGCATGCGCCTGACCTGGGTGATGCTGGGGTGCATTCCGGCGCTGGCGATTGCCCTGTCGCGGGTGTACCTGGGGGCGCACTGGCCAACCGATATCCTGGCTGGGGCCCTGCTGGCCTGTTGCGTATGCGCACTCAGCCTGACATTGGTGCAACGCCAGCAGACCCTGCCAGCCCTGCCGCTGCGGGTGTGGTGGCTGGTGTTGCCGGCATGTGTGGCGCTGCTGACGTTCTTCGCCATGCATGCGCTGCCGCAGGCGTTGGTCAGGTATCAATATTGATATTGCCTGTGCCGGCCTATTCGCGGGTAAACCCGCTCCTACACTGGGTATCGCGCTTGTCGTAGGAGCGGGTTTACCCGCGAAGGGGCCGGAACAGGCAATACAGAACCATCAGGCGAACAACTCACCCTGAATCCGCTCCAGCAGCTTCTGGATTTCCCCCAGCCGCTGCTGCGGCGAATCGAGGGTCAGCAGGTCCAGCTTGTCTTCTTCCATGAACGGCAACAAGTACGCCAGCTGATTGGCCAGCGCCTGACGCCCGTCCACCGGGCGCGGCATGCCCAGCGCTTCGACCATGGGGTGCTCACCCAGGGCCACCAACAGCGCCAGCAGGTCGTCATCGGCCTCCAGCAACGGGCTGTCTGCCTGCTCCGGCAGCCATTGCACCTGGCCCACCAGCAACTGGTCCTTCTGCACCTCGGAGCTTTCCAGATTGAAGCGCCGCACGCCCTCGACGCGAATACCCAGCAAGCCATTATCCTGCTGCACGAAGTCGCGGATCACCGCTTCACAGCCGATCGAGGCGACCACCGGTGGCGCCTTGCCAACTTGTTCGCCCTCAAGGATGCACACCACACCAAACCCTTCGCCCTGCTTCATGCAGCGCCCGATCATGTCCAGGTAGCGTGCCTCGAAAATCTGCAAATCGAGGAAGCAGCCAGGAAACAGCACGGTATTGAGCGGAAACAGCGGTAGCGTCATAACAATTCCTCAAGCCACCAGGCTGACTGCCAGCGGCAGGAACACCGCTGTAGCCACCCCCATCAGGCTCATCGCCAGCGCGGCAAAGGCGCCGCATTCGTCACTTTCCTGCAGGGCCACCGAAGTGCCCACTGCGTGTGCGGTCACGCCCAGCGACATGCCGCGCGCCTCAGGGCTGTGCACGCCGAAGCGGCTCAGCAACGCCGGGCCGAAGATCGCCCCGATCACCCCGGTAATCAACACGAACACTGCCGCCAGGGCCGCCACGCCGCCAATCTGCTCAGCCACCAGCATGGCGATCGGCGAGGTGACAGACTTCGGCGCCATGGTCATCAGGATCATGTGCTCGGCACCGAACCACCAACCCAGCACCAGGCAGCAGAGCGTGGCAAACAGGCCTCCGACTACCAGCGTAGTAAATGTCGGCCAGAACAGCTGGCGGATACGCCGCAGGTTGAGGTAGAGCGGCACAGCCAGGGCCACCGTAGCGGGCCCCAGCAGAATGTTCATGATTTCGGTGCTTTTGCGGTATTCGCTGTAATCGATACCGCACAGCAGCAACACACCGATCACCAGCAGCATCGACACCAGTACAGGTTGCAGGAAGATCCAGCGGGTTTTCTCGTAGGCTGCCAGCACGACCTGATAGGCCCCCAGCGTGATGCCAATACCGAACAATGGGTGGTGAATGACCGCATCGAGTGCGCCCTGCCAGTCGAGCATCATGGCTGCTCCTCACGCTTGCCCTGGCGCTGAATGAGCTTTTGCATCAGCACACCGACGAACACAAGGGTCAACAGACAGGAGATCAGCAAGGCCCCGACAATCGCCCAGAAGTCGGCGGCAATGTCCTTGGCATATACCATCACCCCGACTGCCGGCGGTACCAGCAGCAGCGGGAGATAGCGCAGCAAGCTGCTGGCGGCCTCGTTCAGCGGCTTGCCGACCTCACCGCGAGCCATGAGAAAGAGCAGCAGCAACAACAGGCCGATGATCGGCCCGGGCAAAAACGGCACAAACAGGTGATTGATCGCCGTCCCCAGCAGCTGGAACAGTACCAGCCAGGTCAAACCACGCAACAGCATAAGCATCTCCCTCGGGCATGGCCGCCATTATAAGCACGCTCAGCTATAGACCGATATTCGCCGAAAAGCGGGCAACTTGACTGAAACGGTTCGCCGTGCTGATCTTGTACTTTCGTACCAATTGACAACTCGGAGAGTCCGCGATGCCCCATGTACCGGTTACAGAGCTTTCGCAGTACGTTGGCAAGGAGCTGGGCCACTCGGAGTGGGTGAAGATCGACCAGCAGCGCATCAACCTGTTCGCCGAGGCGACCGGCGACTTCCAGTTCATCCATGTCGACCCTGAGAAGGCAGCAAAAACCCCGTTTGGCGGCACGATCGCCCATGGTTTCCTGACCTTGTCGCTGATCCCCAAGCTGATCGAGGACATCCTCGTCCTGCCGCAAGGGCTGAAGATGGTGGTGAACTACGGGCTGGACAGCGTGCGCTTCATTCAGCCGGTCAAGGTCGACAGCCGGGTTCGGCTGAAGGTAAAGCTGGGCGAGGTGGTGGAGAAAAAGCCAGGGCAGTGGCTACTCAAGGCGATTGCCACGCTGGAGATTGAGGGTGAAGAGAAGCCTGCTTATATAGCCGAGTCGCTGTCGCTCTGTTTTGTCTGATACATGCCCGGGGGCTGCAGTGCAGGCCCCGATCCACAAATCCCCCGCACTCGCGTAAACTGCCAGCCTTCGCGCAGCCTAGGGCTGCCCCTGTCGATTTATCAAAGGTGCCCGCCATGCCCTGGCTGCAAGTACGCCTGGCCATCAGCCCGGAACAAGCCGAAACCTATGAAGATGCGCTGCTTGAAGTAGGCGCCGTCTCGGTCACGTTCATGGATGCCGAAGATCAACCGATCTTCGAACCAGACCTCAACACCACCCCGCTGTGGTCGCACACTCACCTGCTGGCGCTGTTCGAGGCCGATGCCGACCCTGAACAGGTGTTCGCCCACTTGCGCCTGCTGACCGGCGCCGAGCTGCCCGAGCACCAGGCCGAGGTGATCGAGGATCAGGACTGGGAGCGCAGCTGGATGGACAACTTCCAGCCGATGCGCTTCGGCCGCCGCCTGTGGATCGTGCCCAGCTGGCACGATGCCCCGGAAAAGGACGCCGTGAACCTGCTGCTCGACCCGGGCCTGGCCTTTGGCACCGGCACCCACCCCACCACGGCCCTGTGCCTGGAATGGCTCGACAGCCAGCAGCTTGAAGGCACCCAGGTGCTGGACTTTGGCTGCGGTTCGGGCATCCTGGCCATCGCTGCGCTGCTGCTGGGCGCCCGCGAAGCGGTAGGTACCGACATCGACGTGCAGGCCATCGAGGCTTCGCGCGACAACGCCCAACGCAACGGCATTGCCGACGAGAAACTGGCGCTGTACCTGCCCGAACACATGCCGGCGATGCAGGCCGACGTGCTGGTTGCCAACATCCTCGCCGGCCCGCTGGTGTCGCTGGCGCCACAGTTGTCCGGCCTGGTTCGCCCAGGTGGCCTGCTGGCGCTGTCGGGCATCCTCGCCGAGCAAGGTGAAGACGTGGCCGCCGCTTATGCCGCCGACTTTGAACTGGACCCGATCGTCGTGCGCGACGGCTGGGTGCGCATCAGTGGTCGGCGTCGCTAAGCGGGCCTAGAATACTTTTCTGCACAGCTCCCGGATCGCCGCATGACCGACAGTTTCGTCACCCAGTGCCCGCATTGCCAGACCAGCTTTCGCGTCACCCACCACCAGTTGGGCGTGGCGCGTGGCGTGGTGCGCTGCGGTCACTGCCTGCAGGTATTCAATGCCGCCAAGCAGCTGCTGGAGCAAAACCGCGCCGCTACCACAAGCGCCCCCGTGGTGCCGGCACCGGTACCTGCAGTGCCTGCCGAGCCGCTGGCCGAGCTGGCGCCAGAGCCTGCCATCAGTGTACGCGGCACCCCTCCTGACCAGGACTGGGCGCTGACTGCCCAGGCGCTGGACGAGCTCGACCTCGACAAGGAACTGGAGCGCCTGGAGCGTCGCGGCCAACCGGCCCCGACCCACCCGGCCAGCCAGGATGACAAGCTGCAGGCACGGCGCGATGAACTTCACCCGGACGAGCACGCAGAAGACCTTTTCGGTACGGCTACCGATGAGCCCTACGCGCCGCAGGAACCGGCAGAGCCTACCCCGGTGCTACTGGAACCGGAACCTTTGGAGCTGGAGCCTGCCCCCGGCGAGCGTACCGAGCCTACCCTGGGCAGCAACCTTGACCTGGACATCGATGGCGAGCCGCCTGTGCACCGTGCGGCCGAACGCGATGACCAGCCCGCATTCAGCGAACCGCTGCGCATCAGCGATGACGAAACCCCGGAAAAAGGCCTGAGCGCCCGCGACGACGAACCACTGGCGCTGCGCCTGTCGGCGCACGACGACGAGCCCGTCGAGCCACTGCCCGGAGAGCGCCTGGAACCAGGCTTTGCTGGCAAGCCCGAGCGCCCCTCGCGCAAGGAGCCGCTGGTCGATGTGGTCGATGACCCGCTGCAGCTAGGCTGGGAAAAACCCGCACCCAACTGGGGCAAGCGCCTGCTGTGGGGCTTTCTGACCCTGCTGGCTGCCGGCCTGCTGGCGTTCCAGTACGTGTGGTTCCATTTCGACGAAATGGCCCGCCAGGACCAGTATCGGCCGATTTTCCAGCAAATCTGCCCGATGCTCGGCTGCCAGGTCCCTACCCGCGTCGATATTGCACGCATCAAAAGCAGCAATCTGGTGGTGCGCAGCCACCCGGACTTCAAGGGCGCACTCATTGTCGACGCGATCATCTACAACCGCGCACCGTTCGCCCAGCCATTCCCATTGCTGGAGCTGCGCTTCGCCGATCTCAATGGCCAACTGATCGCCAGCCGTCGCTTCAAGCCCAGCGAGTACCTGTCGGGGGAACTGGCAGGGCGTGGCGAAATGCCCAGCCAGACGCCAATCCACATTGCCCTGGACATCCTCGACCCTGGGCCGAAGGCCGTGAATTACAGCCTGAGCTTCCGTTCGCCGGAGTAGGCGACAAGCGGCCAGCAGCAAGCGACAAGACAAGAAGCCCCAACCGCGACCGCTTTTTGTCCTGTCGCTTGCTGCTTGAAGCACAAAGGCATAAGCCGACAACTGTTCAGATTTTATCCAAATCCATCTTTATCCAGTCATCGAGAGCGGGTATCATGCCAACCCTTTTTCGAACTCCAAGATTCGGCCCCACAACAGGGATCACCTATGTCGGCGGTACGCATCGGCCAATACACACTACGTAACAACCTGATCCTCGCGCCCATGGCCGGGGTCACGGACCAGCCTTTCCGTACACTTTGCCAGCGCCTGGGCGCCGGCATGGTGGTGTCGGAAATGGTAAGCAGCGACATGAGCCTGTGGAACAGCCGCAAGTCGAGCCTGCGCCGCATCCATGAAGGTGATCCCGAGCCACGCTCGGTGCAGATCGCCGGCGGTGATGCGCAGATGATGGCAGCGGCGGCAAAGGCCAATGTCGAAGCGGGTGCCCAGATCATCGACATCAACATGGGCTGTCCGGCAAAAAAAGTCTGCAACAAAGCCGCAGGCTCTGCTTTATTGAGAGATGAAGCCTTGGTCAGCGAGATCCTCCACGCCGTAGTCAGCGCTGTGGACGTACCGGTGACCCTGAAAATCCGCACCGGCTGGGACCGGGCGAACAAGAACGGCCTGAACGTGGCGAAGATCGCCGAACAGGCTGGCATCCAGGCGCTGGCGGTGCATGGCCGCACACGTGCCGACCTGTACACCGGCGAAGCCGAGTACGACACCATCGCTGCCATCAAGCAGGCGGTGTCAATCCCGGTTTTTGCCAACGGCGATATCACCTCGCCAGAAAAGGCCCGGGCGGTGCTGGAAACCACCGGGGTCGATGGCCTGTTGATTGGCCGGGCTGCCCAGGGGCGGCCATGGATCTTTCGCGAGATCGAGCATTACCTGCGCACTGGCGAACATCTGCCAGCGCCGCAACTGGACGAAGTGGAACGCATCCTGCTGGAGCATCTGGCCGCGCTGCATGCCTTCTATGGCGATGTGATGGGCGTACGTATCGCCCGCAAGCACGTTGGCTGGTACCTGGCAACACGACCCGGCGGCAAGGAGTTTCGCTCCCGGTTCAACGCTTTGGAAGACACACAAGCGCAGTGCGCCAACGTTCGCGCGTTTTTCAGCGAACGTCGACAGAGCCTTGAGACAGAGGACGGACAAGGGGTGGCCGCATGACGATGATGACCGAGAATTTTGTGAGTGGAACAACGCCCGTGAGCGACAACGCCAACCTGAAACAGCACCTCAACACGCCGAGCGAAGAGGGCCAGACCCTTCGCGACAGCGTCGAGAAGGCGCTGCACAACTACTTCGCCCACCTGGAAGGCGCGACCGTGACGGACGTGTACAACCTGGTGCTCTCCGAAGTCGAGGCGCCCCTGCTCGAAAGCGTGATGAACTACGTGAAGGGCAACCAGACCAAGGCCAGCGAGATGCTCGGGCTGAACCGAGGCACCCTGCGCAAGAAGCTCAAGCAGTACGACTTGTTGTAAGCCAGAATCCCATCCAGAAAAGGCGACTCCCTGAACAGAGGCGCCTTTTTTGCTGACTCCACCGCGTTATTGGAACCCGAAATGACCGACCAGACTACCCGCCTGCCAGTCCGCCGCGCCCTGATCAGCGTCTCCGACAAGACCGGTATCCTCGAATTCGCCCGTGAGCTGCAGCAGCTCGGTGTCGAGATCCTGTCCACCGGCGGCACCTACAAGCTGCTCAAGGACAACGGCGTAAACGCGGTGGAAGTGGCCGACTACACCGGCTTCGCCGAAATGATGGATGGCCGGGTCAAAACCCTGCACCCGAAGATCCACGGCGGTATCCTCGGCCGTCGTGGCACCGACGACGCCATCATGAACGAGCACGGCATCAAGCCGATCGACCTGGTTGCGGTCAACCTGTACCCGTTCGAAGCCACCATTTCCAAACCTGGCTGTGACCTGCCGACCGCCATCGAGAACATCGACATCGGCGGCCCGACCATGGTCCGTTCGGCAGCCAAGAACCACAAGGACGTGGCCATCGTGGTCAACGCCAGCGACTACGCCGGCATCGTCGAAGGCCTCAAGGCCGGTGGCCTGACCTATGCCCAGCGCTTCGATCTGATGCTCAAGGCGTTCGAGCACACTGCCGCCTACGACGGCATGATCGCCAACTACATGGGCACCATCGACCAGGCCAAGGACACCCTGAGCACCGAGGCGCGCAGCGAATTCCCGCGCACCTTCAACAGCCAGTTCGTCAAGGCACAGGAAATGCGTTATGGCGAGAACCCGCACCAGAGCGCGGCGTTCTATGTCGAAGCCAAGAAAGGCGAAGCCAGCATTTCCACCGCTGTCCAGCTGCAAGGCAAGGAACTGTCATTCAACAACGTGGCCGACACTGACGCCGCGCTGGAATGCGTAAAGAGCTTCGTCAAGCCGGCCTGCGTCATCGTCAAGCACGCCAACCCGTGCGGCGTGGCGGTAGTACCGGAAGACGAAGGCGGCATCCGCAAAGCCTACGACCTGGCTTACGCGACCGACACCGAATCGGCGTTCGGCGGCATCATCGCATTCAACCGTGAACTGGACGGCGAAACCGCCAAGGCCATTGTCGACCGCCAGTTCGTCGAAGTGATCATCGCCCCGAAAATCTCCCAGGCCGCCCGCGACGTAGTGGCTGCCAAACAGAACGTACGCCTGCTGGAGTGCGGCGAGTGGCCAGCCGAGCGCGCTGCCGGTTGGGACTTCAAGCGCGTCAACGGTGGCCTGCTGGTGCAAAGCCGCGATATCGGCATGATCACCGCCGATGACCTGAAGATCGTCACCAAGCGTGCCCCGACCGAGCAAGAGATCCACGACCTGGTATTCGCCTGGAAAGTGGCCAAGTTCGTCAAGTCCAACGCCATTGTCTACGCCAAGCAGCGCCAGACCATCGGCGTCGGCGCCGGCCAGATGAGCCGCGTCAACTCCGCCCGCATCGCTGCAATCAAGGCCGAGCACGCTGGCCTGCAGGTGCAGGGCGCGGTCATGGCGTCGGATGCATTCTTCCCGTTCCGTGACGGCATCGACAATGCAGCTAAAGTGGGTATCAGCGCCGTGATCCAGCCGGGTGGTTCGATGCGTGATGCTGAAGTCATCGCTGCTGCCGACGAGGCCGGCATCGCGATGGTCTTCACTGGCATGCGCCACTTCCGCCACTAATTACGCGGATCCCGAGGCGAGTCGAGATCCTGTGGGAGCGGGCTTGCCCGCGAATACGATGGTGGATTCACCGCCGCATTCGCGGGCAAGCCCGCTCCCACAGTGTTCGGCGCAAGCCACGGGATCACTTGAATCGAGGTTTTGACATGAAAGTTTTGATCATCGGCAGCGGCGGCCGTGAGCACGCCCTGGCCTGGAAAGTCGCCCAGGACCCACGCGTCGAGAAAGTCTTCGTTGCCCCGGGCAACGCCGGTACCGCCATTGAAGCCAAGTGCGAGAACGTCGCCATCGACGTGTGTGCCCTGGAGCAACTGGCCGACTTCGCCGAGAAAAACGTCGACCTGACCATCGTCGGTCCGGAAGCACCGCTGGTTATCGGCGTGGTCGACCTGTTCCGCAGCCGCGGCCTGGACTGCTTCGGCCCAACCAAGGGCGCGGCCCAGCTGGAAGGCTCCAAGGCCTTCACCAAGGATTTCCTGGCACGTCACAAGATCCCGACCGCCGACTACCAGAATTTCACCGAGATCGAGCCAGCGCTGGCCTATCTGCAGGAAAAAGGCGCGCCAATCGTGATCAAGGCCGATGGCCTGGCGGCAGGCAAGGGCGTGATCGTCGCCATGACGCTGGAAGAAGCCGAAGCCGCCGTGCGTGACATGCTGGCTGGCAACGCCTTCGGTGAAGCAGGTTCGCGTGTCGTGATCGAAGAGTTTCTCGACGGCGAAGAAGCCAGCTTCATCGTCATGGTCGACGGCCACAATGTGCTGCCCATGGCCACCAGCCAGGACCACAAGCGTGTCGGCGACCAGGACACCGGCCCGAACACCGGCGGCATGGGCGCCTACTCCCCTGCCCCGGTCGTTACCGCCGAGGTGCACCAGCGCGTGATGGACCAGGTGATTTGGCCAACCGTGCGCGGCATGGCCGAGGAAGGCAACGTCTACACCGGCTTCCTCTACGCCGGCCTGATGATCGACAAGGCGGGCAACCCCAAGGTCATCGAGTTCAACTGCCGCTTCGGCGACCCGGAAACCCAGCCGGTCATGCTGCGCCTGGAGTCGAGCCTGGTACTGCTGGTGGAAGCTGCGTTCGCCAAGGCACTGGACAAGGTCGAAGCACAGTGGGACCCGCGCCCGAGCCTGGGCGTGGTCCTGGCAGCTGGCGGTTACCCGGGCGACTACGCCAAGGGCGACGTGATCAACGGCCTGGACGCTGCCGCCAAGATCGAAGGCAAGGTATTCCATGCCGGTACTGCGCTCAAGGATGGCAAGGTAACCACCAACGGCGGGCGCGTGCTGTGTGCCACCGCCATGGGCAGCACCGTTGCCGACGCGCAGCAGCAGGCTTATCGCCTGGCCAAGGAAGTCAGCTGGAACGGCAGCTTCTACCGTTCCGACATCGGCTATCGGGCCATCGCCCGCGAGCGCGGTGAGCACCAGCAGTAAGTACTACCGGTATGCCGTAGCGGTTTCAGCCTGCGGCATCCGGCTCGTCGACAGGGCCCGGAATGGGCCTTGCCTTCGACTTCGCGCGCCGCGCATAGTGAGTACCCGGCACATCGGCCAAGAAGGGATTTCGTAGTGCGTCGGCTTCGGATTGCCTCAGCTCTGATCGTCAGCTTGCTGACCCTGCTCTGCATGTTTCCGGCTGCGGCCGAACATGACGGAGGCTGGACCGTTCTGCTCGACGAACAGGCCAACCTGCAACTGAGCGATGTGCGCTCCGAGCGCTATCGCAACCAGTTCAGCCCACTGCCTCTCGCCGACCTTGATGCTGCCCAGGCTGGACAGGCCTTGTGGCTGCACTATCGTCTGGCACCAGGTGACCAGGAGCAGCTGCTGCGGGTATTTGCCCCGGACCTTTCTGGCCTGGACCTCTACGCCCTCGAAGGCGAACAACTTCTGCGTCAGCTGCACCACGGGCGCCAGGCCGGCAATGCCAGCCCGACCCTGCGTGGCAGCGACCATGTATTGCCCCTGCCCAACAGCAGGCAACCGCTGGACATCTACTTGCGCCTGGCCTCAGAGCACCAGCTGCGTCCGGCCATCAGCCTTGAACCTGCGGCCGAGGCAGCCTCGGATCAACGCCAGCCGCTGTGGTTCGGCATGCTGTTCGGCGGCCTGATCATGCTGATCATGCACAACCTGATCCGCTTCCTCTACACCCGCTCCAGCACCACCCTGATCCTGGCGCTGTACCACGGCCTGATGCTGCTCAGCGGCCTGATCCTGCTGAACCTCAGCGGCCCTTGGTGGCATGTGTGGCACAGTGCGCAAACGCCTGCCGCCTATCTGACGCTGGTCCTGGCCGGCCTGTCCGGGTTGTATTTCACCCAACATTTCTTTTCGCCGTGCAATTCGCCACGGCTTAACCGCCTGCTGCAGGGTGAGATGCTGATTGTCGGGCTCAGTGGCCTGGTGCTGCTGTTCGTCGATACCCTGCCACTGAACCTGATGACCTACGCCCTGATGGCGCTGGGCAGCGTGAGCATGCTGCTGGTCAGCAGCTACCACTGGTACAAGGGCTATGCACCCGGACGCCTGTTCAGCCTGGCCATGGTGGTGTTCAACCTCGGAGGCCTGGTCCTGCTGCCAGCCCTGCTGGGCCTGACACGCACCTCGACACCCTGGCTGCTGTGCATCCTGCTGGGCCTGACCGTGGTCAGTGGCCTGCTGCTCAACCTGGCAGTCAGTGAACGGCTGCGGCGCATAAGCGAGGAGCGTTTCAGCGCCAGCCGTGCACTGGCCGCCAGCGATGCAGAAATCAACGCCAAAGCCGAGTTCCTGGCCAAGATCAGCCACGAAATCCGCACCCCGATGAACGGCGTGCTCGGCATGACTGAACTGCTGCTGGGCACACCGCTGTCGGTGAAGCAACGTGACTATGTGCAGACCATCCACAGCGCGGGCAACGAGCTGCTGACGCTGATCAACGAAATTCTGGACATTTCCAAGCTGGAATCCCGGCAAATCGAGCTGGATGATGTGCAGTTCGACCTTAACGCGCTGATCGAGGATTGCCTGAACATCTTCCGCGCCAAGGCCGAGCAACAGAACATCGAGCTGATCAGCTTCACCCAGCCACAAGTACCGCGGGTCATCAGCGGAGACCCGACGCGCCTGCGCCAGGCCTTGTCGAGCCTGCTGGAAAACGCCCTGAAAAACACCGACCAGGGCGAGATCCTGCTGGTGGTGGCGCTGGATCAACGCGGTGAGGTGCCACGCCTGCGTATCGCCGTGCAGGACAGCGGCGAGCCGTTGCCCGCCGCCGACCGTGAAGCCTTGCTGCAGGCCGAGTTGCACAGCCACCACTTCCTTTCCAGCAACAAGCTGGGCGGCCATCTGGGGCTGGTCATCGCCAAACAGCTGATCGGTCTGATGCAGGGCGAGTTCGGCATCAAGAGCAGCACCGGCATGGGCAACACCTTGTGGCTGACCTTGCCGCTGGACCCTTCGCGTCTGGAACAGCCACCGGCGGACCTCGACAGCCCGCTGCGCGATGCCCGCGTGCTGGTGGTCGACGACAACGACACGTGCCGCAAGGTGCTTGTACAGCAGTGCAGCGCCTGGGGCATGAACGTCAGCGCGGTGCCGTCAGGCAAGGAGGCTCTAGCCCTTTTGCGCACCAAGGCGCACCTGCGCGACTACTTCGACGCGGTGCTGCTGGACCAGAACATGCCCGGCATGACCGGCATGCAGCTGGCCGCCAAGATCAAGGAAGACCCGAGCCTGAACCACGACATTTTGGTGGTGATGCTCACCGGCATCAGCAATGCGCCGAGCAAAGTCATCGCGCGCAACGCCGGGGTCAAGCGAATACTGGCCAAGCCGGTGGCCGGTTATACGTTGAAGACCACCCTGGCCGAGGAGCTGGCCCAGCGCGGCCGCGAACAGGCGATGCCTGCCAGCCTGCCTGGCATCCCGCAGGCGCTGGACCTGCCAGGCGACTTCCGCGTGCTGGTCGCCGAAGACAACAGCATCTCGACCAAGGTGATCCGCAGCATGCTCGGCAAGCTCAACCTCAAGCCCGATACCGCCTGCAATGGCGAAGAGGCCTTGCAGGCAATGAAAGCGCAGCATTATGACCTGGTGTTGATGGACTGCGAGATGCCGATACTGGACGGTTTCTCGGCCACCCAGCAGTTGCGGGCCTGGGAAGCTGAAAACCAGCGCCAGCGCACGCCGGTGGTGGCACTGACAGCGCACATACTCGCCGAACACAAGGAGCGCGCGCGGCTGGCAGGCATGGACGGACACATGGCCAAACCGGTGGAGTTGTCGCAGTTGCGTGAGCTAATTCAATACTGGGCCAATCACCGGGAAGCCAAGGTGGACCCGGCACATACGTCCTGACCGATATCCAATGCTCTTGCAGGAGCGGCCTCGCGACACAAGGCCGCGCCGGCATAAACCCAAGGAACACTGCTCATGCTCCATGAGTTGTTCAGCGTCTACCTGAAAATGCTCGTGCTCTACAGCCCGTTCTTCGTGCTGTCGTGTTTCATCAGCCTGACCCGCGGCCACTCCAGCAAGGAGCGCAAGCAACTGGCCTGGAAGGTCGCGTTCGCAGCCTTGGTCGCCAGCGTGATGCTCTACCTGTTCGGGCGCGCGATCTTCGGAATTTTCGGCATCACCGCCGATGCCTTCCGCATCGGTGCCGGCAGCGTGCTGTTCATTTCGGCCCTGGGCATGGCCCAGGGCAAGCCGGCGGTACAGGCCGACAACGTGCAGCAGGATGTGACCATCGTACCGCTGACCATTCCGCTGACCGTTGGCCCCGGTACCATCGGTGCCCTGTTGGTGATGGGGGTGAGCCAGCCGCACTGGGATGAAAAACTGCTGGCCATCGTCAGCATTGCCCTGGCCAGCTTTACCGTAGGGCTGGTGCTGTATCTATCGCACGGTATCGAGCGCCTGCTCGGTGACCAGGGTTTGCAAATCGTCAGCCGCCTGATGGGCCTATTCGTCTGCGCCCTGGCAGCACAGATCATCTTTACCGGGATTCGCGGCTACCTGCTGCCCTAGGGTGCAGAGCCTACAACTGCAGCTCAAGGATAGCCTTGCCATTTTGCTTGTCGACACTGGCCTGGGCCCGCTTGCGGTAGTCTTCGCGGAACCCCTGCAAGTTGAAGTGGATCACTTCGACTCGCATGTCCAGGAGTTTTACTTCACTGTTCAACTGCATGAACAAGAAGCCCTTGGAGGTCTTTTTCATCGACATTTCCATGTGAACCAACACCATGTCGATGAAGCCGCTCGACTGCTGTGAGCAAGGCAGCAACTGAAAGCGCCCGACCGCTTTGGAGACTGCCCTGGATTCAAACGCGGTCAATGCCTGGCTGTCATTGCGCAGTGCCTGAAGCGACGACTGGGCAGATTGATAATGACCGGCGGAGCCTTTCTGCCGAATCTGGGCAAGCGCCTGCTCGGCAAGGCTGGCCCTGTCCGGCCCCGGTCGAGTCGCCGTGGGCGCGAGCTTGCCATCAAAGCCCAGAAACGCAAGGTTACGCCAGTAGTTCCTGAACCAGTCCGGCTCCAGGCCTTCGTTGAAGTCCCCCCAGGCAACTTGCTGGGCAAACGCATTGGCCAACAGGATGTCGTCACGGGCTTCGCGGCTAACACCTGGCAAGAATGACAGCAGGCTGCTGTGGACGAGTTTGCCACTGGCGGCACCTTGATTGAACTCACTCATCTTCGACTCCTGATGTTGTCGCACGTTTGACTTGGCTGCGGTACTGCAATTGCTTGACCTTGATAGCGTCATGCAAGCCCGTACTTATTGAACTGATCACTTTTTCATGGGTGAAATAATTGGCATCGAACTGCTGAGCGGCATGGGCACTTGCAAGATTCAGCGGCTGCCACAGCCAATCCATCGCCAGATGCTCTGCTGTGCTAAAGCCCAACTCGGTACTGATGACGCCTGAATCGGCCAGTATCAGGCGCAACTCCATACGTACATGGCTCATGCCTTTATCGTCCGGGGGCCGAACACATTCGGCCCATAACAACTGTTCTATGGCACCGTCGGGTTGGGCGGAATAGGCGTCGAGGCATGTGGCTACCGGCCCCTGCAGGGCGCTGGGCACACCTGCCAAGAGCTTGGCCCGCAACATGCTCCACGGTTCACAGGCCACTGCGGGTGCAGCAGGCACAGCGCTGGAATGCAAGGTCGCGACAGTGCAGCCGAAGTTACCCTGAATTCGCAGATATTCCTTGTGCCACCCAGCGTCCTGAAGGGCGTGCCCCTTGCTAGCGGTCAAGTAGGCTGCCAGCTGAACATCCAACAGTGCTTCTGCGCGTGAAGCACTGACATTGTTGTCGATCAATACCAGGCTATTGCCGTTCAACCACAACGTGTAATTGGCGTGCATCAGTATGCCCTCCAGGCCCGTCGACGCCGTGTCGACAGGCCAACTTCATCGTCAGAGTTCCAGTGCCAGCAGGACCTGCAGGGCATTGTCGTCAAGTTTGGTTTCTACAATGGCGCGAACTTTGTCGTATTGGCGCTTATCGAAATTCAACACCGCACCACAAGCAAAGTTGGAAGTACCGTTGCTTTCCCACTTGACCAGCAGATAGTTGGCAGCCTTGTCAGGCTTGGCGTCGGTCTGGATCGCACTGACCAGCATCGCCACTTGGCCGCCGTCCGTTTGCTCGCACTTGGCAAGGCTCAGCCCGGTTCGGTCATCTTCGACCGACTTGCGGTCGAGCAACTCGACGTTTTTGGTGCTGGCGGCCAAGGCTGAAACAACCGTTTTGCCGAGATTGTCCAGGGCGGTTGCCACATCGCCAGTGAAAACGCCATATGCCGCCTGCAGGCCCTTGCCCAGCAAGTTGCTGATCTCAAGGCGCATATTGCGTTCAGTGACCTGCTGTACATCGACATTGGTCGGCGCCCAGCCCATCTTCGACATCAGGTAGATGTAGTGTTTGAACCAGAGTTGCGTTTCACGGATAGGGTCATGCTGCTTGTTGGCACCTTGCGTGGCCAGGGCATGACAAGCCTTTGCAGCATCGCGGTTTTGCTCACCCATCAGGTCGGGGAACACGAACAGATTCTTGTCCGGCAGAACCTGAAGCTGCAGCTTCTCTTTATCGGTCGTCATGGGAAAGGTCTCCAGGAAGGGTACGGTTGGAGCCAAATAGCTCCAGCCGCAAACCTACCTGTGACCTTTACCTCAATCTGCCACGAAGCAGTTCCTCATCTGCCCGCGCTGCCGCCGCTTACGGCTTTGCGCCATACCAGCGCGGGGTATAGACCCAAACCCCACCCGCTGCGCGGTCGAAAGTGCAGGTAGTGGAAGACCCAACCAACACCATGGTGCGCATGTCGACCATTTCTGGCAGCAGTTCGGCCAGGGTGACTACCTTCAGTGTCTGCCCCGGCCTACCGATGTCACGGCCAAGGACTACAGGCGTGTTCCCGTCACGGTGGCGGCGCACAACCTCCAGGGCGACACCGAGCTGGTGCGGCCTGGCCTTGGAGATCGGGTTGTAGAAGGCCAGCACCAGGTCGGCCTGGGCAGCCAGGTCCAGGCGCTTTTCAATGATCGACCAGGGCTTGAGGTTGTCCGACAGCGACATCACGCAGAAGTCATGCCCCAGCGGTGCACCTGCCTGGGCGGCGGTTGCCAGCGAGGCTGAAACCCCCGGCAAGATCTGCAGGTCGACGCGATGCCAGGCAGGGTCACTGGATTCGTGCAATGCTTCGAGCACCGCAGCGGCCATGGCGAAAACGCCCGGGTCACCTGACGACACCACCACCACCGAACGGCCTTGGGCCGCCAGTTCGAAGGCATGTCGGGCGCGCTGCATCTCTTCGCGGTTGTCGGTGCAGTGCAGCACCTGGTCGTCGCGGAACGGGCCAGCCATGCGCACGTAGGTTTCGTAACCGAGCACATCTTCGGCCTGCGCAAGTTCGGCCTTGACCGCCGGCACCATCAGTTCCGCCGCACCTGGGCCAAGGCCGATGACCGCCAGGCGACCGCGACGGCGGCCGACCTGCGCCACGTCGACCGGGGCAGGCGCCACCGCGACCACGACTTCTTCAAGCGCTATCAACTCGGCATCGGGCACCGCCGCAGCGACCATGCTGGCCACATCGCCAGAGCGGGGGGCGAAGCGCAAAGGGACACCCAGGGCCTGCGCAGCTTCGTGCAACGCGCTGTCGGCCATGGTTCGCTCGTCTGCCAGCACGCAGGCTACCGAGGGCTCGGCGATGCCGGCCTGCTGCAGTGCTGCGCGAATACTGTGCAGATTGCCACCTGCAACGCCCACGACCACCTGGCGCGGGTGGATCAGCAGCTCGTCGCGGTTGGCCGGGCGCGCCTGATGCCCCACATGGATGGTGCGCTGCGCCGCTTCGCTGGCGGGCAACTGCGCCAGCTGCAGCCACGGTGCGTTTCCTTCGATACGCACGGACTCACCTGCCAGCAGGTCGGATACAAAGCGCTTGCCTTGCTCGATATCGGCCAATGCATAGCCCTGCGGCGGGTTCAGCAGGCAAGTACCGAAGCGCAGCTCGCCACTGGTGGTGATGGCCGCGGAAACGCCCAGCACATCAGCGATTTCCCGCGCCATCACGTTCACCCCACCGAGGCCTCCGAGCAACGGCACTACCGCGCTACCATCCTCGGCCACGGCCAGTACCGGCGGCTCGCTGCCCTTCTCGCAGAGCAGAGCGGCCAGGCTACGGATAACGATACCCGCGGCGCACAACGCAATGATCGGCGTGTCTTGCTGGTACAACCCGCGCAGGGTATCGCCGAACGACACGTACGACTGGTCCGCACCCTCGACACGCCCCTCGAGGCCATGGATCGTGGCCTGCGGATAACAGGCCTGGATACGCTGCGCCGTCGTCAGGCTGCCCGGGCCGAGAATGACGATGGCCGGTGCCCTGTGCAAGTTCAGCCCTGCCATTTTTCCCCCGGCACGATGATCAGCGAGAAGTACGGCGACGACTGCGGGTCGACCTGGTCCAGCGGCACGATCTTCTGGTTGGCCATGGTCGCCCGTTCCACATACAGCGCACGCCCATCCAGGCCCAGGTCGGCCAGCACTTCGCGCACCTTGGGGAAGTTGCGCCCAAGTTTCATGATCACCGCTGCATCGGCGTCGGCCAGACGGCGCTTGAGCTCTTCAGCGGGCAACACGCCAGACAACACCGACAGGCTCTGGTTGCGGTACACCAGCGGCGCCCCCAGCACCGAAGCGCCACCGAGCATGGAGCAGACACCGGGAATCACTTCTGCCTCGTAGCGCTGCGCCAGGCGGTCATGCAAGTACATGTAGGAGCCATAGAAGAACGGGTCGCCTTCGCAAATGACCGCCACGTCGCGGCCGGCATCCAGGTGCTCGGCCACCTGTACGCTGGCTTCGTCGTAGAAGTCGCTGATCACTTGCTCATAGGACAGCGGCGCCGGCAGCACTTCGGTGGTGACCGGGTAGACCAGCGGCAGCAGGGTCTGCTCGGGCTGCAGGTGCGCCTCGATAATGCCGAAGGCATTGCCACGCTTGCCCTTGGCCACGAAGTAGCCGACCACCGGCGCCTCACGCAACAGGCGCAGGGCTTTGAGGGTAATCAGTTCAGGATCGCCAGGGCCCACGCCCAGGCCAAGCAGTCGTCCGCGCGGGGCCATCATTCCACCTCCGTGGCCAGGGCGTTGACCGCCGCGGCGGCCATCGCGCTGCCGCCCAGGCGGCCTTGCATGATCACGAACGGCACGCCACGGCTGTCGGCGGCGAGCATGGCCTTGGACTCGGCAGCACCGACGAAACCGACCGGGAACCCGAGGATCAGCGCCGGCTTGGGCGCACCGGCATCGAGCATCTCCAACAGGTAGAACAACGCGGTAGGGGCATTGCCGATGACCACCACGCTGCCCTCCAGGTAAGGGCGCCACAGCTCCAGGGCTACGGCGGAGCGTGTGTTGCCGGCGTCTTTGGCCAGGCCCGGCACGCTGGGGTCACGCAGGGTGCAGATGACTTTGTTGTCAGCTGGCAAGCGCGCCCGGGTGATCCCTTCGGCCACCATGTGCGCATCGCAGAGGATCGGCGCGCCGTTGAGCAGCGCCTCGCGCCCGGCCCGGCCGGCACCGTCTGAGAACTGCAGGCCATCGATGGCGTCGACCATGCCACAGGCGTGGATCACACGCACGGCGAGCTTTTCAAGGTCTGCGGGGATCCGCTCGAGTCGGGCTTCCTCACGGATGATCCGGAAGGAGTTGCGATAGATCTCCTGACCATCGCGGATGTAGTCAATCATCAAGGTGCTCCGTCGGCAGGTCGAGCATGGCGCCTGCTTCATTCAAGGTAAGGTCGGTGGCGCGCAGGGCACCGAAACCCGGCTGGCGCGCATCACGCAGGTACAAGTCGTAACGGCCCGGCGAACGGGCCAGCAAGGTGGCCGGGGCAACATGGGCCACAGCACAGGAACGGGGGCAGCCAGACAGGTGCACGCTGGCCGGCACGCCAGGGCCCAGCAGCGCGGCCAGGACAACGGCGTCAGCCTTGGTCTCGGCAAGGGCCTTGGCGCAGCCGCTGGCACCGGTGCAGGCGCTGATACGCGCCAGGGGTTCGCGGTCGTGGCACAGCAACCCCAGCGCAGACAGTTCGGCCAGGGCCTGATCGATGTGCTGCGTTTGCAGGTTGGTCAGCACCAGGCTTTGCCAGGGGCTAAGGCGCATGCTGGCATCGCCCAGTTCACGGGCAATACGTGCGGCGCCACGCAGCATCGCGGGGGTCAGGCGGCCTTGCGGCGGGGCAACGCCAAGGGCAACGCCAAGGGCAACGCCCTGCGCCTGGGGCAACCTGCCTAACCACGAGGCGCGGTGCTGTTCACGCCGCCACGTGAGTACGGCGGCATCGCGGCGGATGTCCAGGCCGAGCCCAGCGACAAAATCAGCTGGCGGGTACACCTCGAGCAGCTGGCGCATGCGCGTCTGCGTCGGGGATGCCAGATCGAGGAAGCGCTCCAGCACGGCGCGCACCAGCATCAGGCCCTGCGCCAGCGGCACCGCACCGAGCGCCTGGCCCTCTGCCGGGCAACCTGCCAGGCCAAACGCCAGCCAGGTCTGCTGATCCAGGTGCAGGGGCGACAGCCACAGGTCATGGGGGTGTTCGAGCATCGCCAGGCGCTCGCCGGCATCCAGCTGCACAGCGAACTTGGCCGACAGCTGGTGAAAGCGCGGGGTGCCTTCCAACAGGTCGAGGATCTGCCCGGCCAGCGGCCGGGCGTCCAGCAGCATGAGCGGGTCATGCCCGGCCAGCGGGCTGAGCATCACGTTGCGCACATCGTCACCCGCGGCATCGCGTGGTCCCAGGCCGGCTGCGAGCAGTGCCTCGACCAAAGCGCGATGCTCGCTGCCAATGCCGCGAATCTGCAGGTTGCCACGGTTGGTGGCCTCGATCACGCCGCCAGCAAAACGCTCCGCCGCCGCCGCCACGGCTTCAGCCTGCTCGGCCAGCAGCAGGCCACCCGGCAGCTTGATGCGGCAGATACCGCCATCACGGGCACTGACAATGCGCCACAACCCCGGGCAGGCCGAGGGGCGGGGCGATACGTGGGGGGCATGGGCCTGCGTCAAAGGGGCATCCGGCAGTCTGTGAAAATGCGCTTGAGTGTAGAAGGCGCGGTATTATGCCTGCTTTGTCCGGCGGCATGAAAAGCCGGTGGTCGAGCATCCTCGGCGATTAAGTAGAAATTCAGGACCGCGTCGCCTTCTTCGCGGGCTCGCCCGCTTCCACAGGATCACTGCAGGCTGCACAGGCTGCCCTGTATCTGTAGGAGCGGGCTTGCCCGCGAAGGGGCGCGAAGCGGCCCCAAAAATGGCGGATCGAAATACATGACACCCTGGCTGACAGTAGTAGGCATCGGCGAAGACGGCTTCAGCGGCCTGGGCAAACAGGCCCGGCGCGCCCTGCTGGGCGCTGGGCGGGTCTTCGGCAGCCCGCGCCAGCTGGCCTTGCTGCCACGTTGCGTGACCGCTGAACAGTTGGCCTGGCCCAGCCCGTTCTCGCTGGCCCCGGTGCTGGCCCTTCGCGGCGAGCCGGTGTGCGTGCTGGCCAGCGGTGACCCTATGTTCTACGGCGTCGGCGCCAGCCTGGCACGCCAGGTGCCTGCTGCAGAAATGCGCGTGCTGTCGCTGCCCTCTTCCTGCTCCCTGGCTGCCGCCCGCCTGGGCTGGCCGCTGCAGGACCTGCAGGTGGTGTCGCTGGTGGCCCGCCCCCTGGCAGCGCTCAATGCCCACTTGCACAGCGGCATGCGCCTGCTGGTGCTGAGCAACGATGGCGACAGCCCGGCGGCAATTGCCGCGCAGCTGCGCGGGCAAGGCTTCGGCCCAAGCCGCCTGCAGGTGTTCGAGCACTTGGGGGGCGTGGACGAACGTGCACTGGCCGGCACCGCCCAGGACTGGCCGCACACCGGTATCGCGGCGCTCAACCTGGTCGCCATCGAATGCCTGGCTACGCCCGATGCGCCCCGCCTGCACCGACTGGCCGGGCTGCCAGACGCCGCATACCGGCACGATGGCCAGTTGACCAAGCGCGATGTCCGCGCCATCACCCTGGCGCGCCTGGCACCGCAACCCGGCGAACTTTTGTGGGATGTCGGTGCGGGCTGCGGCTCGATCGGCATCGAATGGATGCGCGCCCACCCGGCATGCCGCGCCCTGGCCATCGAGGCCGACGAAGGTCGCCAGGGTTTGATCGAGCACAACCGCGATGCACTGGGTGTACCCGGCCTGCAACTGATTCGCGGCAAGGCGCCAGCGGCGCTGCAAGGCCTGGAACAACCGGATGCAATCTTCATCGGAGGCGGCGTTACCCGCGCAGGTGTACTGGACCTGTGCTGGGCAAGCCTGCGTCCCGGCGGCCGCCTGGTGGCCAACGCCGTCACCCTGCAAAGCGAACTGGCCCTGGCGCACTTTCGCGAACAGCACGGTGGTGAGCTGACCCGTATCCATGTCGCTCATGCCCAGCCCTTGGGTGCGTTCGACACCTGGCGCCAGGCGCTGCCGATCACCCTTCTGGAAGTACTGAAACCCGCCGATGCGTGAAGAAACCCGCGAACAGCCCGCGCCTCTGCGCAACGGCCTTACCACCGGCAGCTGCGCCACCGCCACCAGCCTGGCAGCGGCCAAGCTGCTGCTCACCGGGCAGCGTGATGATGCGGTGGACATCACCCTGCCCAAAGGCAAGGTCGTGCAGATGCGCCTGGAATTCTGCCGCCTGATCGGCGAGTGCGCCGAAGCCGGCACCCTCAAGGATGCGGGTGACGACCCGGACGTGACCCACGGTGCCCTGCTCTATAGCCAGGTGCGCCTGCTGGCGGAACCTGGCATTGGTTTTGTCGCTGGCAGCGGCGTGGGCACGGTGACACGCCCGGGGCTGGTGCTGGCGGTGGGTGAACCGGCCATCAACCCGGTGCCTCGGCGCATGATCAGTGAACACCTGCAACGCCTGGCCGACGCGTGCGGCTACCTTGGCGGCTTCGAGGTCACGGTCAATGTGCAAGGTGGTGAGCAACTGGCCCTGAAAACCATGAACCCGCGTCTGGGCATCCTCGGCGGGCTGTCGATCCTCGGCACCAGCGGCATCGTCCGGCCGTTCTCTTGCGCGGCCTACATTGCCTCGATCCACCAAGGCATCGACGTGGCCCACACCAACGGCTACACGCACATAGCCGCGTGCACCGGCAACGCCAGCGAAGACACCATGCGCCGCGTCTACGGTCTGCCGGAAATCGCCCTGATCGAAATGGGCGATTTCGTCGGCGCGGTGCTCAAGCACCTGCGCAAGGTACCGGTGCCGCGCCTGACCCTGTGCGGCGGCTTCGGCAAGATCAGCAAACTGGCCGCCGGGCACATGGACCTGCACAGTCGTCACTCCAGCATCGACTTGCCGCAACTGGCAGGTTGGGCCGCAGACATTGGCGCTGACGAGGCGTTGCAGGCTGCCATCAGCGGCGCCAACACCAGCCAGCAAGCGCTCGCCCTGGCTCATGCGGCCGGCATTGCCCTGGGTGACGCGGTGTGTGCCCACGCCCTGGCCTTCGCCCGTAGCGTCGTGCCGGCGCAGGTGCACGTGGAGGTGTTCGCCATCGACCGCCAAGGCGGCATCGTCGGCCAGGCGGGTGTGCAATGACTGCGCGCATCCTGTTGCTGGGGGGGGTCACTGAAGCCCTGGCGATGGCCCGCCAACTCGGGCCTCGACATGTCTACAGCCTGGCCGGTATCGGCCGCGTGCCGCAGGGCTTGCAATGCCAGGTGCGGGTCGGGGGCTATGGCGGTGTCGAGGGCTTGACCCGTTACCTGCGCGAGGCGGGTATCACCCTGCTGATCGACGCCACCCATCCCTATGCCGCGCAAATCAGCCGCAATGCCGCCAGCGCCGCACGCAACGCCGGCATCCCGTGCTGGGCCTTGCGTCGTCCCGCCTGGCAGGCGCAAGCAGGGGACGACTGGCGAGAAGTCGAGGATTGGGCAGGGTTGATCGAAGCACTGAAGCCGTTCCGCAGGCCACTGTTCACGCTAGGACGCGAGCCGCTGCAGCACCTGGACGAGATTCCGCCAGAGCAGTTCTGGACCTTGCGTGCGCTGGAGGCGTGCCCTGGCAACGAGCGCTGTGAGGTGATTGGCGCACGTGGGCCGTTCCATATCGAAGATGAGCGGGCGTTGTTCCAGCGCCGCCACATCGATGTGCTGATCAGCAAGAACAGCGGCAGTGTGGCGACCGAGCCGAAGCTGGACGTGGCGCGGGAGCTTGGCGTGCCGGTGCTTGTCCTGAAACGTCCGGCACTGCCGGAGGTGGACCGGGCATTCGACTCACTGGCGGACCTGGCAACAGCACTCGCCCTCTAGGCGCTGCCCTTTCGCCACACACAGGCACTCCTACAACGGTTTCAGACTTTTCTTCCAACTAACCCAGTGGCCCGTTGCCGCTCTGCTGCCTTAAACTCGACGCCCCTCCCCCGGAAGGTTTCCCCCATATGGAAATGCAATGGTGGATCTGGCTGGTCTTCGGCATCGCGCTGATCCTGCTTGAACTGGTCCTCCCAACGTTCTTCATACTCTGGTTCGGCATCGGCGCCGTGCTGGTCTCGCTTATCTCGCTCGCCGCACCCAGCCTGCAACTGGACATGCAGGTCCTGCTGTGGGTACTGCTGTCGTCGGCCACCACTGTGCTGTGGTTCAAAGTGTTCCGGCGCAAGCAGCCGGATGTGCGCTGGACCGCCGACAGCGTGATCGGCGAAGTGGGCCTGCTGACCGCTCCCGTGTCGGAGTTCCAGAAAGGCCGCGTACGCTTCCAGAAGCCGATCCTCGGCAACGAAGAGTGGACCTGCGTCGCCGATAGCCAGATCGCCGCCGGCGAGCGGGTACGCCTGACCGCCATCGAGGGGAACACCGCCCGCGTTATCCGGGCCTGAATCCGCATTAAAAGGAATTTTGCAGCATGACCAGCCTCATCGTCGTCGGCGCCATCGCCCTGTTCGTCCTGATCACCGTGTTCAAGGGGGTGCGCATCGTGCCCCAGGGCGAGGAGTGGATCGTCGAACGCCTGGGTCGCTACCACAGCACCCTCAAGCCGGGCCTGAACATTGTCATCCCCTACATGGACGTGGTCGCCTACCGCCTGCCGACCAAGGACATCATCCTCGATGTGCAGCAGCAGGAAATCATCACCAAGGACAACGCGGTAATCGTCGCCAACGCCCTGTGTTTCGCCAAGGTAGTCGACCCGCAGAAAGCCTCGTATGGCGTGCAGGACTTCTCGTTCGCCGTCACCAGCCTGACCATGACCTCGCTGCGCGCCATCGTCGGTGCAATGGACCTCGACGAGGCGCTGTCCAGCCGCGAGCAAATCAAGGCCCGCCTGCGCGATGCAATGTCCGAGCAGACCGAAGACTGGGGCGTGACCGTGCGCTCGGTGGAGATTCAAGACATCAAACCTTCGGAAAACATGCAGCTGGCCATGGAACGCCAGGCCGCGGCCGAGCGTGAGCGCAAGGCCGACGTTACCCGCGCCGAAGGGGCCAAGCAGGCGGCGATCCTCGAAGCAGAGGCGCGCCTGCAGGCGGCCAGGCTGGATGCCGAGGCACAGATCAGCCTGGCCGAGGCCTCGGCGCGGTCGATTTCGCTGGTGAAGGAAGCGGTGGGCAACGAGACCGTACCGGCGATGTACCTATTGGGCGAACGCTATGTGGGCGCGATGGAGAACCTGGCGGGGAGCAGCAATGCCAAAGTGGTGGTGTTGCCGGCTGACCTGCAAGAAACCGTGCGCGGGTTGATGGGCCGCAACAAGATTTGAGATTGTCGGGGGCGCTTTGCGCCCCTATCGCGACACAAGGCCGCTCCCACAGGACAGCGCAGTATTCGAGGCTGCCGCAATTCTGTGGGAGCGGCCTTGTGTCGCGACGGGCTGCACAGCAGCCCCCATTACCAGACCACCTGCGTCACTTCACCGCACCCCGGCATTTTTACCTATACTCCGCCGTACAATAGCCACCACGATTCCTGACCGGATCTCTCCATGCCCCCACGTCGGCACATTGCCTGGATAGCCTGCCTTGCAGTGCTGTTCAACCTGCTGGCCATGCCGCTGTCTTCTGCTGCGCCCAAGGGCACGGCCGAGCAGTTGCTGTGGGGGGCTTTCTGTTCCAGCATGGCCAACAAGGCCAACGTCGACGTTCAGGCCCTGGCCAAGATCGACCTAGGCCCGCAAAGTGACGACAGCGTCGGCATGATGAACTGCTGGTGCTGCTCCGGTGCCGTGCCGCTGCTGGCCCTGCCCGGCTACCCGCCACAGTTGCACAACCCGCCGACACTGCTCAGCGGGCTGCTGCCGCCACCTGCCAAGTACACACCCACGCCCCGCCAGCTCTGGCCTGGGCTAAACCCTCGTGCCTCTCCGCTAGCCTGAGTTCATCATGCTGTCTGCCTGAACCAGAACGGAAACGGAGATTCACCATGCTCAAGCACGCCCTCGTCATGGCCGCCCTGCTGCTGCCTGGCGCCTTTGCCAATGCCCACGAATACAGCGTGGGTGACCTGCACATTGCTCACCCGTGGTCGCTGCAGTTGCCACCCAACGCGCCTAACGTCGCCGCGTATTTCGTGGTGCACAACAATGGCCAGGCTGATGACCGCCTGCTCAGCGTCGACAGCCCCATCAGCGATGACGCGCAACTGCACGAGCATGCCATGAGCGCCACTGGCGCCATGAAGATGCAACAGGTGCCCAGCGTGGTAGTGCCTGCCGGCAAGGACCTGACCTTTGCCCCCGGTGCCTACCATGTGATGCTGATGCAGCCCAAGGACCGCAGCCTGCTCAGCGACGGCAAACGCTTCCCGTTGACCCTGCACTTCGAAAAGGCCGGCGACATCACCGTCGAAGTGGCCGTGCAGAAGCAGGCGCCTGCGGACCAGCCGCAAGCCCACGAACACGCGCACTGATACCTGCTGACAGGCACGCGCCATGAGCCTGCCGCGCCACAGCATCGGCCGTACCACCCGCCCTGACCTCAGGCGCGCCGGTGGCGGATGGCTGAGCCTGTTCGCCATGTGGATGATTTTCATCGGCCCGCTGATTTCCCAGTCGATGCCGATGGACCACCACGCGGGCATGAACATGCCGATGGACATACCGATGGCGGCTGCCCATCAGCATGGCGGCGACGCCCATCACGGCCACGGCGGCGATGGCCAGTTGCATGTGATGTGGGAAAAGTGCGGTTACTGCAGCCTGTTGTTCAACTGCCCGGCCCTGCCCCAGGCCCTCAGCCCGCTCAGCGCCGGCAGCATCGTCCCCACCACCCACCTGCTTGCGCCAACGCACCAGGGCCATGCCCGGCAGGCTGTATTCCCTGGTGCGCGCAGCCGCGCCCCGCCTTCTTCGATCAACGTCTGAAACCACATTTTGCGCACGAAGCCAGGAGGCTTCGCGCTAACTCATGACTGATCGACTGGAATCATTATGTCAGGCTGCACCCCTGTTTTTGCCTTGTCCCTGCGTGGGACCATCGCCGCCCTGTGCGGCTCGCTGCTCGCGCCCATGGCCCTGGCCGCCGACCCTGGCCATGAAGACCATGTGCACGACGCACCCGAGTTGAGCCCGACGGTGATCACCGCCGTGGCCCCCAGTTCGCCGCTGACCGTGGTCACCAACCCGAAAGACCCGCGCCAGCCAGTGCCGGCCAGCGACGGCGCCGACTACCTGAAGACCATCCCCGGCTTCTCGGCAATCCGTGCTGGCGGTACCAACGGCGATCCGGTACTGCGCGGCATGTTCGGCTCGCGCCTGAACATCCTCACCAACGGTGGCTTGATGCTTGGCGCCTGCCCCAATCGCATGGACGCGCCCACGTCCTATATTTCGCCAGAAACCTACGACCGCCTGACCGTGATCAAAGGCCCGCAGAGCGTCATCTGGGGGCCCGGCGGCTCGGCCGGCACCATCCTCTTCGAGCGCGAACCGGAGAAATTCGGCACCCTCGGCAGCCGCGTCAACGCAAGCCTGCTGGCCGGCTCCAACGGCCGCTTCGACAAGGTGCTGGATGCTGCGGCCGGCAACAGTCAGGGCTATGCCCGCTTCGTCGGCAACCAGTCACGCTCGGACGACTACCACGATGGTAACAACGACACCGTGCCGTCGCGCTGGGATAAGTGGAACGGCGATGTCGCCCTCGGCTGGACACCCGACCAGGACACCTTGCTGGAGCTGACTGCCGGCAAGGGTGACGGCGAAGCCCGCTATGCCGGGCGCGACATGGACGGTTCGCAGTTCAAGCGCGAAAGCCTGGGCCTGCGCTTTGAAAAGTCCAACCTCGGCGAGGTGCTCGACAAGGTCGAGGCGCAGGTCTACTACAACTACGCCGACCATGTGATGGACAACTACAGCCTGCGCACGCCGTCGGGTAGCGGCATGATGGGCATGCCGATGGTCAGCAACGTCGACCGCCGCACCATGGGTGCACGCATCAAGGCCACCTGGCGCTGGGCCGACGTGCAGCTGATCAGCGGCATCGACGCGCAAACCAACGAACATCGCAAGCGTGGCGGTATGGGTGTGGACGCACACAAGGGCCAGGCCTGGACCAAGGACGCCGACTTCCACAACTACGGCGCCTTCAGCGAACTGACCTGGTACGTCAGCGGCGAGGACCGCTTGATTACCGGCGCCCGTCTGGACCGCGCCTCGGCGCGTGACTTCCGCAAAACCAGCGCCACCGAAGGCGACACCCGTGCCGACACCTTGCCGAGCGGTTTCATCCGCTACGAGCACGACCTTGCAGCCATTCCAGCCACCACCTACATCGGCCTCGGCCACGCCCAGCGCTTCCCCGACTACTGGGAGCTGTTCTCACCCAAGCTGGCACCCGCCGGGGCAGCCAACGCCTTCGACGGCATCAAGCCAGAGAAAACCACCCAGCTCGACTTCGGCATCCAGTACCGCACCGAGCGCCTGGAGGCCTGGGCTTCGGGCTATGTCGGGCAGATTCGCGACTACATCCTGTTCGACTACCGCACCGGCATGATGGGCATGAGCACCTCGCAGGCGCAGAACATCGACGCCCGCATCATGGGTGGCGAACTGGGCGCCGCCTACCAGCTGACTGACAACTGGAAGGCCGACGCCACGCTTGCCTACGCTTGGGGCAAGAACAGCAGTGACGGCAAGGCGCTACCTCAAATGCCTCCCCTGGAAAGCCGCCTGGGCCTGACCTACAGCCGCGATGTGTGGAGCGTCGGCGCACTGTGGCGGCTGGTGGCGGCGCAGAACCGCATTGCCGAAAACCAAGGGAACGTCGTCGGCAAGGACTATGACAAGAGCGCCGGCTTCGGCGTGTTCTCCCTGAACGGCGCCTACAAGGTGAACAACAACCTCAAGCTCAGCGCAGGGGTCGACAACCTGTTCGACAAAACCTACGCCGAGCACTTGAACCTGGCCGGGAACGCCGGGTTCGGCTACCCGGCTACAGATCCACAGCCGGTCAACGAGCCAGGCAGGACCTTCTGGACCAAGGTCGATTTCAGCTTCTGACAACAACGGGCGCAGCTTCGGTTGCGCCTTTCAGCTGGTCAAAAAAGGAGGTTCCCATGAGAGGAACACGCGTCTCTTTCTATAACCTGGCCTGGCGTTGGCATTTTTATGCGGGGCTGTTCGTGGCCCCGTTCATGATCCTGTTGGCAATCACCGGGATCATCTATTTGTTCAAGCCCCAGCTCGACCCGCTGCTGTACCGCGACCTGATGGTGGTCGAGGCCGGCCAGCACCGGCAGGGTGCAGACACGATGCTGGCTGAAGTGCGCCAGGCCTACCCAAAGGGCCACATCGCCCAGTACTTGCCGCCACTGAACGCCGCGCGCAGTGCGCAGTTCGTGGTGCATGACGGCGGGCGCGAACTGAACGTGTTCGTCGACCCATACAGCGGCAAGGTCCTCGGCGAACAGGACGGCAAGCAGAACCTGCAGGCCATCGCCCGCGCCCTGCATGGCGAGCTGATGGTCGGCACGGTCGGTGACCGGCTGGTGGAACTGGCGGCGGGCTGGGGCATCGTGCTGGTGGTATCGGGCCTGTACCTGTGGTGGCCGCGCGGGCGCAGTGGCGCTGGCGTGCTTTGGCCGCGGCTGTCGGCGCGCGGCCGGCTGTTCTGGCGAGACCTGCACGCGGTAACCGGTTTCTGGGGTTCGGCCTTGCTGTTGTTGATGCTGGTCAGCGGCATGACCTGGACCGGCTTGTGGGGCAAGCAGTACGCTGATTTGTGGAACCGCTTCCCGGCAGCCATGTGGAACGACGTGCCCACGTCGGACCAGCAGGCGCGTGAGCTGAACAGCGCACACCGCCAGACCGTGCCCTGGGCCATGGAAAACACGCCGATGCCACAGTCCGGTGCACACGCCGAGCACGGCGGGCACCACATGATGTCGGACCTGCCCGCAGCGCCCCAGGTGAGCGTGCAGCAAGTCGAAGACATTGCCACTTCGCGTCAGGTCGAGCCGGGCTACAGCATTACCCTGCCCACCACTGCCGACGGGGTGTTCACCATTGCCGTGTTCGCCGACGACCCGCGCAACGACGCCACCCTGCATGTCGACCAATACACCGGCAAGGTTCTGGCCGATGTGCGCTGGCAGGACTACAGCCCGGTTGCCCGCGCCACCGAGCTGGGCGTGATGCTGCACGAAGGCAAGATGTTCGGGGCGCTGAACCAGATCATCATCCTGCTGGTGTGCCTGATGATCCTGCTGGGTTCGGTGAGCGGGCTGGTGATGTGGTGGAAGCGCCGGCCTGAAGGCGGCCTGGGCGTACCGCCTTTGCGTCATGACCTGCCACGCTGGAAGGCGGCAGTGGCAGTGATGCTGGTGCTGGGGGTGATGTTCCCGCTGGTGGGGGTGTCGATGGTGGTGATGTGGGGGGTGGATAGTTTGGTGGTGAGGCGCCGCCGGGTCTTGGCCAGCGCTTGAGCCTTGTGTTGCCTGTGCTGGCCTCTTCGCGGGTAAACCCGCTCCTACAGGGGACCGCGTTGCCTTTGTAGGAGCGGGTTTACCCGCGAAGAGGCCGGTACAGGCCAAATGCTGAGCTGCAAATGGAGAGTCGATCTGTCGCGCCCCGATCTGGAACGCGCGTGTTAGCCTAGCCGGCTACCTCTGACAAGAAGACTGGCCTGTACATGGTCATCACCGGCTTCACCTCGCCCAGCGGGCGCACCGCCCAGCTGGCCAACCTGTGGAATGACGGCGGCATGTTCCCCCATGGCCTGATGGGCTTCTTCGCCGGTTTCCAGATCGCCGTGTTCGCCTTCGTCGGCATCGAGCTGGTGGGTACCACCGCTGCCGAAGCGAAGAACCCGGAACGCACCCTGCCGCGGGCGATCAATTCGATCCCGATCCGTATCATCGTGTTCTATGTGCTGGCGCTGATCGCGATCATGGCCGTAACCCCGTGGCGCGACGTGGTGCCAGGCAAGAGCCCGTTCGTTGAGTTGTTCGTGCTGGCAGGCCTGCCGGCGGCGGCAAGCATCATCAATTTCGTGGTGCTGACCTCGGCGGCTTCGTCGGCCAACAGCGGCGTGTTCTCCACCAGCCGCATGCTCTACGGCCTGTCGCAGGAAGGTGACGCGCCCAAGGCCTTCGAGAAGCTGTCGAGCCGTTCGGTGCCGGCCAACGGCCTGTATTTCTCGTGTACCTGCCTGTTGCTCGGTGCGGTGCTGATCTACCTCGTGCCGAACGTGGTCGAGGCATTCACCTTGGTCACCACCGTGTCGGCGGTACTGTTCATGTTCGTGTGGACGCTGATCCTGCTGTCATACCTGAAGTACCGCAAAGACCGCGCGGCGCTGCACCAGGCGTCGAACTACAAGATGCCGGGCGGGCGCTTCATGTGCTACGTGTGCCTGTCGTTCTTTGCGTTCATCCTGGTGTTGCTGAGCCTGGAGGCGGATACGCGTTCAGCACTGGTGGTGACACCGATCTGGTTTGTCGTGCTGGCGGTGACCTACCAGCTCGTACGCAGCAGGCGCCATCCCCGCACGGCTGTGCATAACGGCTGATCGCCTCGGGGGCTGTTCCCACGAAGGCAACGGTGTACGCCGTCCGATGTGGGAACAGCCTTGTGTCGCGATGGGCCGCACCGCGGCCCCAATCCTGTGCACACAAATCCATCAGGCACCAACCTGGATCCAACAAACGCCCCAACACCTCGCACAACCCCTCTAAACCGTACCTTTCGCCACTAGGCACAGCCCTTGCAACGCCCTCCCCGCTTGCCCAACACCATAAAAAACTCAGCGGAGAGAGCACATGAAGCGTCGCAGTCTGATCAAGGCCCTTACCCTCAGCGCATCGATCGCGGCGATGGGCCTGAGCTGGAGTATCCAGGCCGCCGAGACCATCAAGGTCGGTATCCTGCATTCGCTTTCCGGGACCATGGCCATTTCCGAGACATCGCTCAAGGACATGGCGCTGATGACCATCGAGCAGATCAACGCCAAGGGTGGCGTTAACGGCAAGATGCTGGAACCGGTGGTGGTCGACCCGGCGTCCAACTGGCCGCTGTTCGCTGAAAAGAGCCGCCAACTGCTGACCCAGGACAAAGTGGCCGTGGTGTTCGGCTGCTGGACCTCCGTGTCGCGCAAGTCCGTTCTACCGGTGTTCGAAGAACTCAACGGCCTGCTTTTCTACCCGGTGCAGTATGAGGGCGAAGAGATGTCGCCGAACGTGTTCTACACGGGCGCCGCCCCGAACCAGCAGGCCATCCCGGCCGTGGAATACCTGATGAGCGAGGACGGCGGCAGCGCCAAGCGCTTCTTCCTGTTGGGCACCGATTACGTCTACCCGCGCACCACCAACAAGATCCTGCGCGCATTCCTGCACAGCAAAGGCGTGGCCGACAAGGACATCGAAGAGGTTTACACGCCCTTTGGCCACGCTGATTACCAGACCATTGTCGCCAGCATCAAAAAGTTCTCCGCCGGCGGCAAGACCGCTGTCATATCCACAGTCAACGGTGACTCCAACGTGCCGTTCTACAAGGAACTGGCCAACCAGGGCCTGAAGGCCACCGACGTGCCGGTGGTGGCCTTCTCGGTGGGCGAGGAGGAACTGCGCGGCATCGATACCAAACCGCTGGTGGGCCACCTGGCGGCATGGAACTACTTCGAATCGGTGGACAACCCGGTCAACCAGAAATTCGTCGCCGACTGGAAGGCCTACGCCAAGGCCAAGGGCCTGCCGGGTGCCGATAAGGCCGTGACCAACGACCCCATGGAAGCCACCTACGTGGGCATCCACATGTGGGCCCAGGCTGTCGAGAAAGCCAAGTCCACTGACGTTGACAAGGTCCGCGAAGCACTGGCCGGGCAGAGCTTCGAGGCGCCGTCGGGCTTCACCCTGACCATGGACAAGACCAACCACCACCTGCACAAGCCGGTGATGATCGGCGAGATTCAGGATGACGGCCAGTTCAGCGTGGTGTGGGAAACCGAGCAGCCGCTAAGGGCGCAGCCTTGGAGCCCGTTCATTCCGGGCAATGACAAGCGGCCAGATTACGCCGTGAAAGGTAACTGAGTGCATGGGGCTGCTTTGCAGCCCATTCGCGGGTGAACCCGCTCCTACAAGGACCGCGCAGGTTTCAAACCTTGCACCGTCTCTGTGTAGGAGCGGGTTCACCCGCGAAGAATCCAACACCGATTTTCAGGATTGCCCGCATGCTCAGACTCCTGCTCACCCTTCTCCTGCTAATGCCCTTGGCAACCCACGCCAGCGAGGGCGAATTCTTTCTCACCGCCAAGCCCGCCGAGCAAGGCCGCCTGCTCGAAGGTTGGGCAGCACAACCCGATGCTGCGCGCCTGCCGCTGCTGGAAAACCTGCGCCAAGGCCGCATCGCTGCCGACGACACCCGCAAGGTGCGCCTGAACAACCGCCTGCGCGGCCTGATCGACAACGCCCTGGCCAGCCACCAGTTGCTCAGCGACAACAGCGACACCCGCCTGGCCGCGGCCCAGCAATTACAGAAAAGCGCACAACCCGCGCAAATGGCCTTCCTCGACCGGCGCTTCGCCGCCGAGCCGGACGCCGCTGTACAGGCCGCCCTCGGCCTGGCCCTGGCCAACCTGCAACTGGGCGCCAGCGAGCCCGCAGTGCGCCTGGCCGCCGTGCGCCTGCTGGGTGAAACCGGCGACCCGCTGGCCCGCACCCGCCTCGAAGCCCTGCTGCAGCCCGATGCAGAACTAGACCCGGGCGTGCGTACAGCCGCCGAAACGAGCCTGGCCCAGGTCAAGCGCAAACTGCTGGTAGGCGAACTGCTCGGCCAGGCCTTCAGCGGCCTGTCGCTGGGTTCGGTCCTGCTGCTGGCAGCGCTGGGCCTTGCGATCACCTTCGGCCTGCTTGGGGTGATCAACATGGCCCATGGCGAGATGTTGATGCTCGGCGCCTACAGCACCTACATGGTCCAGGTACTGCTGCAGCGCTTCGCCCCAGGCGCCATCGAGCTCTACCCGCTGATTGCCCTGCCGGTGGCGTTCGCCGTCAGTGCCGGGGTCGGCATGGCGCTGGAGCGCACGGTGATCCGCCACCTGTACGGCCGGCCACTGGAAACCCTGCTGGCCACCTGGGGCATCAGCCTGATCCTGATCCAGGCCATCCGCCTGCTGTTCGGCGCGCAGAACGTCGAGGTGAGCAACCCAGCCTGGCTGTCTGGCGGCATCCAGCTGCTGCCCAACCTGGTGCTGCCATACAACCGCCTGGTCATCATCGGCTTCGCCCTGGCCGTGGTGCTGCTCACCTGGCTGCTGCTCAACCGTACCCGGTTGGGCCTGAACGTGCGCGCAGTCACCCAGAACCGCAACATGGCCGCCTGCTGCGGCGTGTCCACCGGGCGCGTCGACATGCTCGCCTTTGGCCTCGGCTCGGGCATCGCAGGGCTCGGTGGCGTGGCCTTGAGCCAGGTGGGCAATGTCGGCCCGGACCTGGGCCAAAGCTACATCATCGATTCATTCCTGGTGGTGGTGCTCGGCGGCGTCGGGCAACTGGCCGGTAGCCTCTGGGCCGCGTTCGGCCTGGGCATCGCCAACAAGCTGCTGGAGCCGCAGATCGGTGCCGTACTCGGCAAGATCCTCATCCTTGCGTTGATCATTCTGTTCATCCAGAAACGCCCGCAAGGCCTGTTCGCCCTCAAGGGACGGGTAATCGACTGATGAACCAGCCACTGCTTGTCACTGCTACGCAAAAGGCCGGCCCACGCCTGACCCTTACCCTCGGTGCCGTCGTCGTCCTGCTGCTGGTGGCTTTGCCACTGTGCTCACTGCTGCCGGCAGACCATACCCTGCACGTGTCGGCCTACACCCTGACCCTGGTCGGCAAGATTCTTTGTTACGCCATCGTCGCCTTGGCCCTGGACCTGGTTTGGGGCTATGCCGGGCTGCTGTCACTGGGCCATGGCCTGTTCTTCGCCCTGGGCGGCTATGCCATGGGCATGTACCTGATGCGGCAGGCCGCCGGCGACGGCCTGCCCGGGTTCATGACCTTCCTGTCGTGGACCGAGCTGCCCTGGTACTGGGCCGGTACCCAGCATTTCGCCTGGGCCCTGTGCCTGGTGGTGCTGGCGCCCGGGCTGCTGGCGCTGGTGTTCGGCTGGTTCGCTTTCCGCTCGCGGATCAAAGGCGTGTACTTCTCGATCATGACCCAGGCCCTGACCTTTGCCGGCATGCTGCTGTTTTTCCGCAACGAAACCGGCTTCGGCGGCAACAACGGCTTCACCAGCTTCCGCACCATCCTCGGCTTCGACATTGCAGCCCAGGGCACCCGCGCGGTGTTGTTCCTGCTGACCGTGGGCCTGCTGCTGGCCAGCCTGTACCTGTGCTGGCGCCTGACCCGCAGCAAGTTCGGCCGCCTGCTCACCGCCGTGCGTGACGCTGAAAACCGCATGATGTTCTGCGGCTACGACCCGCGCGGCTTCAAGCTGCTGGTGTGGGTACTGAGCGCCGTGCTGTGCGGCCTGGCCGGTGCGCTGTACGTACCGCAGGTGGGCATCATCAACCCCAGCGAGATGTCGCCGACCAACTCGATCGAAGCCGCCGTCTGGGTAGCCTTGGGCGGGCGCGGCACGTTGATCGGCCCGCTGCTCGGTGCCGGCCTGGTCAACGGCATGAAAAGCTGGTTCACCGTGGCCTTCCCCGAGTTCTGGCTGTTCTTCCTCGGCGCGTTGTTCATCCTCGTTACCCTGTACCTGCCCAAGGGCGTGGTCGGCCTGTTGAAGAAAAGGAGCCAGCCATGAGAGGCGTGCCCCCAGTCCACCCGGAGTTCATGCTGGAACCGGTATTCGACAACCTCGGCGCCGGGCGCGATGCCATCGGCCTGGGCCAAAGCCGCAAGGCCGGCCTCGACACCCGCCACGGTACGGTGCTGAGCCTTGAAGACATCAGCGTCAGCTTCGATGGCTTCAAGGCGCTCAACACGCTGAACCTGTACATCGGGGTGGGCGAGCTGCGCTGCATCATCGGCCCCAACGGCGCCGGCAAGACCACGATGATGGACGTAATCACCGGCAAGACCCGCCCCGACAGCGGCACGGCTTACTTCGGCGATACCCTCGACCTGACCCGCATGAGCGAATACCAGATCGCCCAGGCCGGCATTGGCCGCAAGTTCCAGAAGCCCACAGTGTTCGAAGCGCTGACCGTGTTCGAGAACCTGGAACTGGCGCTGAAGACCGACAAGTCGGTGTGGGCCAGCCTGGCCGCGCGCCTGAGCGGTGACCAGCGCCAGCGTATCGAGGACGTGCTGACCACCTTGCGCCTGCTGCCGCTGGCCCAGCGCCAGGCCGGCTTGCTGTCGCATGGGCAGAAGCAGTTTCTGGAGATCGGCATGCTGCTGGTGCAGGAGCCGCAACTGCTGCTGCTCGATGAACCGGTGGCCGGCATGACCGATGCCGAGACCGAATTTACCGCCGAGCTGTTCAAGGGCCTGGCTGGCAAGCATTCGCTGATGGTGGTGGAGCATGACATGGGCTTCGTCGGCAGCATTGCCGACCATGTGACCGTGCTGCACCAGGGGAGCGTGCTGGCGGAAGGCTCGCTGGAGCAGGTGCAGGCAGATGAGCGGGTGGTCGAGGTGTATCTGGGCCGGTGACCGGATTTGAAATTTTTGGCGCCTGTGCCGGCCTCTTCGCGGGTAAACCCGCTCCTACAGGGGGCGTAATGCCATGGGGCGGTTCCCGTCGTAGGAGCGGGGTTGCCCGCGAAAAGGCCGGCTTAGGCACAGCATCCCTTTCAGGAACTCTCACATGCTCAAGATCGACACCCTGCACCAGTACTACGGCGGCAGCCACATCCTGCGCGGCCTGTCCTTCGAAGCCAAGGTCGGCGAAGTGACCTGCCTGCTGGGCCGCAACGGCGTGGGCAAGACCACCTTGCTGCGCTGCCTGATGGGCCTGGTGCCCGCCCGCGACGGCAGCATCGAATGGGAAGGCAAGCCGATCACCGCGTTCAAACCACAGCAACGGGTGCAGGCCGGAATCGCCTACGTGCCCCAGGGCCGCGAGATCTTCCCGCGCCTGACCGTCGAGGAAAACCTGCTGATGGGCCTGTCGCGCTTCCCCGCCCGTGAAGCCCGCGAGGTACCGGCCTTCATCTACGAACTGTTCCCTGTGCTGGAGCAGATGAAACAGCGCCGCGGTGGCGACCTGTCTGGCGGCCAGCAGCAACAGCTGGCCATCGGCCGCGCCCTGGCCAGCCGCCCGCGCCTGCTGATTCTCGACGAGCCGACCGAGGGCATCCAGCCGTCGGTGATCAAGGAAATCGGCGCGGTCATCCGCCGCCTGGCCGAGCGTGGCGACATGGCGATTTTGCTGGTAGAGCAGTTCTACGACTTTGCCGAAGCGCTGGCTGACCAGTACCTGGTCATGGCCCGCGGCGAAATTATCCAGCGCGGCCGCGGCGAAAACATGCAAGCCGAAGGTGTACGCGGGCTGGTAACCATTTAATCTGCGAGCAACGACCTTGCGAGACGCTGTCATGAGCTACGAAATCCGCGATGCCCTGCCCACCGATGTGCCAGGCATACTCGACATCTACAACGACGCGGTGCTCAACACCACGGCGATCTGGAACGAAACCCCGGTGGACCTCGACAACCGCCAGGCCTGGTTTGAAGCGCGTGCGCAGCAGGGCTACCCGATTCTGGTGGCGGTCGATGAAACCGGCGTGCTGGGGTATGCCTCGTTTGGCGACTGGCGGCCTTTCGAGGGCTTTCGCCTGACCGTTGAGCACTCGGTGTACGTGCGCAGTGACCAGCGTGGCAAAGGGCTGGGGCCGGTGTTGATGGCGGCGCTGGTCGAGCGCGCGCGCGGATGTGGCAAGCATGTGATGGTGGCAGCGATCGAGCGTGGTAATGCAGCGTCGGTGCGCCTGCATGAGCGGCTGGGCTTCGTGGTGACCGGCCAGATGCCGCAGGTGGGCGTAAAGTTTGGCCGCTGGCTTGATCTGACCTTCATGCAACTGGTGCTGAACCCGGGCGCCGAACCAACCTGAAATGCGGTCCATTGTGGGAGCGGCCTTGTGTCGCGAACGGGCTGCAAAGCAGCCCCGGCAATTTTGCGGTGGAGCAAAGAGCTGGGGCTGCTGCACAGCCCATCGCGACACAAGGCCGCTCCCACAGATGCCGGCAAGGCAACCTACATCTGGATAAACCGGCCCAGCCGCTGCTTCAGCATGCTGTTCTCACTGCGCAACTGCTGCACTTCCTGCAACAGCTCCAGCGCCAGCGCCACCCCTTCCCACTCCAGTTCCAGCTCCTGGTGCAGCTTCACCGCTCGTTTGGTCAACAACGGCGCCTGATCGTCAAACAGCCAGTCCTCCGGCGTTCGCCCGGAAGGTTCGACAATGCCGTGCTCGACGATTTCGATCACGCATTCAGCCGTGACATCGGCTTCCTGACACAGGGTACGCATGTCCAGTTGAACGATCAGGGTGCTGCTCATGATCACTTACTCCATTGTGTCCTCGGGTTGAACGCAGCTTTCTCGGAAAGCTTGGTCCAGAGTTCGCGGGCAGATTCGTCCGACGCAGGCGGCATCACCACCTTGAGCTGCGCATAAAGGTTGCCGCGCTCTCCCTGCTTGTTCGCCAGGCCCTTGCCCGGTACACGCAGGCGCTGGCCGCTCTGGCTGTCAGGACGGATGGTCAGGTTGATCTTGCCATCCAGGGTCGGAACCGCCACCTTGGCGCCCAGGGCCGCCTCCCACGGTGCCAATGGCACAGTGATGATCAGGTCATGACCTTCGACATCGAACAGCGGGTGCGGTGCCATGCGGATGGTCAGGAACAGGTCACCGTTGGCCCCGCCACCGCTGCCGGGCGCGCCCTGGCCCTTGAGGCGGATGCGCTCGCCGTCGGTCACCCCAGCCGGAATCCTCACGTTCAAGGTCTTGGTGGTGAAGCCGGTGCGCTGGCCCATGGCATTGGTTTGCGGCACCTGGAAGCTGATCTGCTTGGACTCCTTGCTCAGGGTCTCTTCAAGGAACACTGCCAGTTCAAGCTCCACGTCCTGCCCCCGCCTGCCGGCACTGCGTTGCTGCTGCCGGGCGCCACCGAAGGGGTTGCCACCCGCACTGCGCCCACCGAAGATCGAGCTGAAGAAGTCGGAGAAGTCGCCGCCTTCGAAGCCGCCGCCGCCACCGCGGCTTTCCCAACCCGGTGGTGCCTGGAACGGCCGGCCATGCTGGCCGCCGTACTTGCGGATTTCGTCGAACTCGGCACGTTTCTGCGCGTCGCCCAGCACCTCATAGGCCTCGTTGGCCTCCTTGAATTTCTCCTCGGCGTCGCGCTCCTTACTGACATCGGGGTGATACTTGCGCGCCAGTTTGCGGTACGCGGCCTTGATCGCCTTTTCGTCCGCAGTGGGCTCTACGCCGAGTATCTTGTAATAGTCTTTGAAGTCCATTTGTGGATCACCAATGTGAATGTGCGTGTTGCAACTGAAGATAGGGGTCAAGCATAGCCTTTCAAGACCGACTTGGGTTTGCCTCAAGGCAGACGACTGGTCTTGATTCTGTAGCCAACTGGCATACACTGCGCGGCCGTTTTGCCTCCGGAAGCCCATTTCCCATGTCTGACGTATCACCGGCCCGCGCCTTGGGCATCGACTTTGGCACCTCCAACTCCACGGTCGGTTGGCACCGGCCTGGCGTCGAGTCGCTGATTGCCCTGGAAGACGGCAAGATCACCTTGCCCTCGGTGGTGTTCTTCAATATCGAAGAGCGGCGCCCGGTGTATGGCCGCCTGGCGCTGCACGAGTACCTGGAAGGCTACGAAGGCCGCCTGATGCGCTCGCTGAAAAGCCTGCTGGGCTCGAAGCTGATCAAGCACGACACCAGCGTGCTGGGCAGCGCCCTGCCGTTCAAGGACCTGCTGGGCATGTTCATCGGCGAGCTCAAGAAGCGTGCTGAAGCGGCCGCTGGCCGTGAATTCGACCAGGTGGTGCTGGGCCGCCCGGTGTTCTTCGTCGACGAAGACCCGGCTGCCGACCAGGAGGCCGAGGACACCTTGGCCGAAGTGGCGCGCAAAATCGGCTTCAAGGACGTGTCGTTCCAGTACGAACCGATTGCCGCGGCCTTCGACTATGAGTCGAGCATCAGCCGCGAAGAGCTGGTGCTGATCGTCGACATCGGCGGTGGTACCTCGGACTTCACCCTGATCCGCCTGTCGCCCGAGCGCCACCTGGTCGCCGAGCGCCAAAGCGACATCCTCGCCACCGGCGGTGTGCACATTGGCGGTACCGACTTCGACAAGCAACTGAGCCTTCAGGGCGTGATGCCGTTGTTTGGCTATGGCAGCCGCATGAAGAGTGGTGCGCTGATGCCGACCAGCTACCACCTCAACCTGGCCACCTGGCACACCATCAACGCCTTGTATTCGCAGAAATCACAGTTGGCGCTGGGTAGCATGCGCTATGACATCGAGGACAGCTTCGGCATCGATCGCCTGTTCAAACTGATCGAGCAGCGCGCTGGGCACTGGCTGGCGATGGAAGTAGAAGCCAGCAAGATCGAGCTGACCGAGCATGACAGCCGCCACATCGACCTGCGGCGCGTCGAGCCCGAGCTGACTGCGGAACTGACCCGCGCGCTGTTCGAAGAGGCGATCGAAGGCCTGCTGGAGCGCGTGCGCGGTAGCGTGACCGAACTGCTGGCCAAGGCTGGGGTAAGCGAAGACCAGGTCGATACGGTGTTCTTCACCGGTGGTTCAAGCGGCATTCCGGCGCTGCGCAACAGTGTTTCGGCGATGCTGCCGAATGCGCGGCATGTGGAAGGCAACATCTTTGGCAGCATTGGTAGCGGGCTGGCCATCGAGGCGCGCAAGCGTTACGGCGCGGCCTGATTTGTCGTTTAGCCTGTAGCCGCGAACGGGCTGGGGCTGCTGGCCAATCTTCACCCGCCGTTCACCGTTGCCGCCGCTACCGTATTCGCGGGTAAACCCGCTCCTACGCCCGATCGGGGGTGGACACACATCGGAGATTGGCTATAGGCCGTCGTAGGAGCGGGTTTACCCGCGAAAGGGCCGGTACAGGCCACTACATGATCAGACCAGCTCCTCCCGCTTCAGCTCGCTCTTCAGATAGGCATAGTAGATGGGCCCCGCCACGACACCAGGCAGCCCGAACGCCGCCTCGAATACCAGCATCGCCAGCAGCAATTCCCACGCCTTGGCACTGATCTGCCCACCCACGATCCGCGCGTTGAGGAAGTACTCGATCTTGTGGATGACGACCAGGTAACCCAGCGCCGCTGCCGCCACCCAGATCGACAGCGACAGGCCGACGATGGTGATCAAGGTGTTGGACATCAGATTGCCGATCACCGGCAGCAAGCCCAGCAGGAAGGTCAGCACGATCAGCGTCTTGGTCAGCGGCAGGTGTACGTCGAACAGTGGCATCACCACGGCCAGGAAAATGCCGGTGAAGATCGTGTTGAGCAGCGAGATCTTGATTTGCGCGAACACGATGTTGCGAAACGCTTTCACCAGCAGGCTAAGACGTTCGAACAGCGCCGCCGCCAGGGGCTTGCGCCGTGAAATATCGGGAATGCGCTGCAAAGCGATGATGGCGCCGAGGATCATGCCGATGAGCATCGTCACGAACATGTGCGCCATGCCCTTGCCCACCAGCTGCAAATCGCTCAGGTGGCTCTTGATCCAGTCACCGATGGCCACCTTGAACTCTGCGGCACTGGCAGGCAGGTAGCCCTCGATGAAGGGTGGCAGCTGACCGCGAGCACGCTCGACCAAGGCCATGAACTTGTCCAGCGAGGCGCCGGGGTTTTCCGCCTCGTGCAGCAGGAAGCTGAAGGCACCGGCAATCAGCAGTGTCAGGGTGCTGACCACCAGCGTGCCGAGCAGCGCCACGGCCAGCCAGCGCGCGCGTTGGCCAGCAAGCAGCGGTTGCAGGCGCGGGGTCAGCATGTTGACCAGTTCGAACACCAGCAGACCGGCCAGCAGGCTGGGCAGCAACTTCAGGGGCAAAGCCAGCAGCAGCCCAGCCATGACGATGATCAGGCTGGCCAGGGTGATCTGACGGGGAGTAAAGGTCATACAGCCTCGACGGCAGACAGCGGGAATGCCGCAGTCTGCCAGCCTTGGCGGCGCAGGCATAGGCGCAGGTCATTTCTTCTTCAGGCAATCGCTCATGAAGGCCTTGCGCTCGTCCCCCTTCAGGGCTTTGGTGGTGGCGTCAGCATTGCAGGTCTTCATTTTGTCTTGCTGGGTTTGTGGCACATCCTTTTTCAGGCAGGTGCTCATGAACGCTTTGCGTTCATCGCCCTTGAGGGCCTTGGCGGTGGCGTCGGCGTTGCAGGTTTTCATCTTTTCCTGCTGCGCGGTATTGGCAGCGAAACCTTGGGCACTGAACAACACCGCCAGCGCCAGTAACGGGATTTGCAGCACTTTCATGGAGTGGTCTCCTTGGCTCCGCGCCCGATGCACGGGGATCGAGCTGAGTGTAGCCAAGAATGTTCAGCGCCCCGCCCGCGCCTGCCGGCGGTACTGCTCGGGCGTACACCGGGCCTGGCGCTGGAACATGGCGATGAACGCCGAAGCGCTGCTGTAGCCAAGGTCGAAGGCAATGGCCTGAATCGGCAGGCCGGCTTCCAGCGCTTCGATGGCACGCAGAAAACGCAGGCGCAGGCGCCATTCGCCAAAGCTGATGCCCAGCTCGCGCAGAAACTGGCGGGCCAGGGTGCGTTCGCTGACGTGTACGCGTGCGGCCCAGTCGGCCAGCGGGCGGTTGTCCCCCGGCTCGGCGCTGAGCGCGTCGAGCACCTGGCGCAAGCCATCGCTGTGGGCAAACGGCAGGTAGCAGGCCAAGGTGGGCGCCAGCAGCAACTGGTCAAGCAGTACCTGTACCAGGCGCTGGTCACGCTCGTCCTCGGCCACCTTGAGATTGCGCCGGGCGAAGTCACCGAGGATGGCCTTGAGGATGTCACTGATCATCAGGCTGCACGGGTGCGGTGGCAGCGCTGCGCACAGGCTGCGGTCGAGATAGATAGAACGGTAGACGATGGCCTGGGGGTTGTAGCAGCCGTGCTCGGTGTCGGGCGGCACCCAAACGGCGTAGTGCGGCGGCGACAGGAAGCGCTGGCCGGCCAAATCCAGATGCATTACGCCGTGGGCGGTGTAGTTCAGCTGGCCCCAGGCGTGTTGGTGCACGGCGCTGTGGGTGTCGGCAACGAACTCGTCGTGGCGGAAGTACACCGGGGCCGGCAGTTGGGTGAACTGGGGGATATCGAGGTATTTGCGCGGCATGCTGTCTGCTTTGCAGGGTCGGTTGTCTGGATAGAAGTATAGGCTTGTAGACAGACATTCGATAATACAGGCCTATCGAGGGCCTGCCTTGCAGGCCTTCGCGGGCTCCCCGCTCCCACAGGATCTGCGCCAGCCTCCAGGCCTGTGTATCCCCCGTAGGAGCGGGTTCACCCGCGAAGGGCTGCAAAGCAGCCCCAATCCAGCCCCCAACGAGTACCCTGCTGCATGAACTACCTGTTCCCCCTCACCGCCATCCTCATCTGGGCCGGCAACACCGTGGTCACCAAGATGTCCGCCGGCGCCATCCACCCTGCGGAGATCGGTTTCTACCGCTGGTTGCTGGCCGCCTTGCTGTTCACGCCGTTCATGCTGCCCGCCGTGTGGCGCAACCGCGCAGCCATCCGCCCGCACCTGACCCAGGTGTTCGTGCTCGGCGTGCTGGGCATGGCGATGTACCAGAGCCTGGCCTACTTCGCCGCCGGCATCACCAGTGCCACCAATATGGGCATCATCCTCTCGCTGATGCCGCTGATGTCACTGGCGCTGTCCATCGCCTGGCTGGGCCAGCGCCTGAGCTACGGTGCCCTGCTGGGCGCGGTGGTGTCATTCTTTGGCGTGCTTGAAGTGGTCAGTGCCGGCCACCCCGCCAGTCTGCTGCAGCATGGGCTGAACAGCGGCGACCTGTTGATGCTGGTGGCTACATTGGCCTATGCGCTGTACAGCTTCCTGCTGAAGAAATGGCAGCTGCGCCTGCCGCCGATGCAGCTGCTGTACCTGCAGGTTCTGGTGGCCATCGTCGTGTTGCTACCGCTGTTCTTGCTGTCGGACAAGACCGGCCTGAACAGCCACAACATCGGCCTGGTCCTGTATGCCTGCGTACTGGCCTCGATGATCGCGCCACTGGTGTGGATGCAGGCCGTGCACCGCCTGGGGCCCAGCCGCACCACACTGTTCTTCAACTTGCTGCCGCTGGTCACCGCGCTGATCGCCGCCGTGGTGCTCGATGAGCAACTGGCCAGTTACCACCTGGTCGGCGGCCTGCTGACCCTGGCCGGGGTAGTGCTGGCCGAACGCTGGACCACGCCGATCCGCCGCCAAGGCACTTGAGCTAAAGCCCCGCCGCCTTGAGCCGGGCGGCATGTTCGGTGAACAGCCGCACCGGCTCCGCGCCTTTGCCCACGGCACCGAGCGACTGGTTGACGATGTCCAGGTGATCGAGCGGGTAATCGTCGCCGATCACCTGCCCCAGGTGCGAACTGAAACGCCCGACCATGCCGTCGCAATGGCCCTTTTCCTTGATGAAACTGCGTGCGAACAGGCGGCAGAAGCGGCTGCTGCCGTCAAAGCGGTTGCGCCCCTGGTCTGTCAGGCCGGGTTGCAAGGTGCCGGACCAGGAGTAATAGCGGACGCCATTGACCTCATAGGCCCCTTCCCCACCCCAGGTTTGCGGCAGGCCCTGTGGATAAGCCTGGTTGAACAGCGCCACCCCGGCGCTGGTCAGCGACTGGTGCGAGGCGTGCACATCTACCGGCAGCGGATCACGACGCCAGCCGGTTTCCAGCCACACCAGCAGCACGGCAAACCCATGCAGCACGGCCTTGAGGACGCGCCCCTGGGGTGAATGGCCCGGTGCCGTGCGTTCCAGGTGGTCGGCCAGCTCGGAGCCATGGTTGGGCCCCGCCACCGAGGTGACCGACGCCACCCGCTCCGGCCGTTTGGCCGCTGCGTAACGCGCGCTCAGGGCGCCCTGGCTGTGGCCGATGAGGTTGACCTTGTCGACGCCGGTACGTTGGCAGATATCGTCGATGATCGCCAGCAACTGCTCGCCGCGCACCTCGCTGGAATGCAGCGGCGAAACCTGCACCGGAAACACCTGCGCCCCGCCCTTGCGCAAGGCCGGCACAATGCCGAACCAGTAGGGGTAGAGCACCATCCGGACAAACCCGAGCATGCCTGGCACCAGCACCAGCGGGTATCGCGTTGCCAAATCCTGCTGCATTGCCGCAGCTCCTTTGCGTGTACGACGGGCCAACACTACAGCGGCCATCATGACCATCGCAATCGAACTCCTGGCGCGCGCTGTGGTTCAAAACCACACAGACCCTTTGCAAGGAGCGGGACCATGTACAAGCAGACCCTGGCAATCCTTCTGGCAAGCGCCACCCTGGCCGCCTGCGGCAGCCGCCCGGAAAACCCGGTGGATTACGTCACCTACCGCGATGAGCCGCTGGTCAAGCAGGTGGAGAACGGTATGACCATGCAGAAGGTCATCGCCATTGGCGGCAGCCCGTCGAACGTGATCGACCTGCCGCATGGGGGTACCTGCAACGACTACATCCTTAACCGCGACGGCAAGCAGCAGCCCTATTACGTGCGCTTCGACGCCACCGGCCATGTCGATGCCAAAGGCTTCAAGACCTGCAAGCAACGCCAAGAGGACAGTGACGCCCTGCATGGCGCGTAAGCCTGCGCCCCAACCTGACCCTGACCCCTGCTGGAGATAACCCATGAGCAATGTTGAACTGACCGATGTGAAGACCCTGCGCGAGCGTGCACGCCAGCATGTGGAGCAGGGCGCGGTGACCGAGGGTTACCACGCTGACCGTGAGCAGATCCTGCGCCTGCTTAATGAATCGCTGGCCACCGAGCTGGTCTGTGTTCTTCGCTACAAGCGCCATTACTTCATGGCCAGCGGCATCAAAGCCAGTGTGGCTGCCGAGGAGTTTCTGGAACATGCCAACCAGGAAGCCGAACATGCCGACAAGCTGGCCGAACGCATCGTGCAACTGGGCGGGGAGCCGGACTTCAACCCCGACAACCTGACCAAGCACTCGCATGCCCAGTACGTGGCTGGCAATTCGTTGAAAGAGATGGTGCTGGAAGACCTGGTGGCAGAGCGGATTGCCATCGACAGCTACCGCGAGATCATTCAGTACATCGGGGATAAAGACCCGACTACCCGTCGTATCTTCGAAGACATCCTGGCGCAGGAAGAAGAGCACGCGGACGATATGTCCGACCTGTTGCAGGGCCTTTGATTTCTGACACCCTCATGGGGCCGCTTTGCGGCCCCTTGCTATTTCCGCGCTTTCACCGCTGCCGGCGCCTTGCCTGCCTTCATCTGCTGCAACAACGGTGTGCACTGGTTCGGGTCATCCCCGCTGCTGGGCGCAATCAGCGCCAGCAACCCCGCCGCCGGCCCAGCCACCACCCCCAGCGCAACCATGCCTGCGCCACGCAACGCCAGCGGCAATGCCTGCACACCGGCGTTCGGTTTGGCAAACGGTCCGCGCACATACAGGGGTGAACGCAGCGAGAACAACCGCAGCCCTTTCGATTCCGGGGTGATGTTCAAATCCAGTTGCTCGGAAGCGAAATTCGCCGTGCCGTCGATGTAGATGATCGCGTTCTCGGTATCGAAGATGAACAGCCGCGTAGTCGCCAGGCCATCCTTGATGCCCACATCGGCCGCCGCACAGTTGATCTTCACGTCCTCATCACCAAACAGCTTGCCGACCACATAGTTGCCCACGTTCAAGCCGGCAATTTCCATCAGGCTGCGGCTGATGGCGCCATCGTTGATCAGCATGCGCAAGTCGCCATTGGCTGTACCCAGCAAGGCAGCTACCGAGTTGCCACGGCCGCTGATGTCGGCGTCGCCATTGAGCTCACCAAAGCTGGTCTGCATTGGCGCGAAGGTAGGGAACAGTTGCTTGAGCTTGAAGCCACGCGCAGTCAACTTCGCGCGCCCCTGCAAGGGCACGCTGCGCCCGTCCAGGCGGATGTTGGAGGCCAGGCTGCCGCCGGCCACGCCAAAGCGCAGGGGCTCCAGGCGTAACAGGCCGTCTTCGAGCACCACATGGGCCGACAGGTCAGTGAACGGCAGTTGCGCGCTGTGCACGATGCGCTTGCCAGCAAAGGTGACATCAGCGTCCATTGCCCGCCAACGCTCGGTGCGAAACGCCTCCACTGGCAGCACCTTGCCTGCAGGCTGCTTGCTGGCACCGCCGCGGGCCTTCTGTTCGGCATTGGAGTCGGCACCGATCAGCGGCGCCAGGTCCTTGAACAGCAACTGGTTCGATACCAGGTTGCCGGACAGTCTGGGCCGTGGCTGGCTGGCAACGAAGGCCAGGTCCCCATGGATATCGCTGTCGCCGATCTTGCCGTTGAAGCCCTGGTAATTGAACGACGCCCCTTGCGCCGCCTGCAGGTTGGCGCTTAGGCGGCCGTCGGTGGAATAGGCCGGGGTGTCAGGCAAGGTGACGCCGGTCAATGGGTAGAGGTTGCCCAGGCTGGCACCCGACAAACGCAGGCGCAGGTCGAGGGCACCAAGGTTGCGCGGGTCGGTGAGGGTGCCCGCGAGCACCACATGGGTGTCGGCGATGCGCACGTCGGCCTGCAGCGGGAACGGCTGGCTGGCGTCCTGCAGGGCCAGCAGGCCGCCGATCTTGCCGGTGCCGGACACTGGCTGGCCTTTGTAGCGGCCCTGGGCCTTGAGGCCGAAGGCATAGTCCTGCGCACCGCCGGCCTTCTCGGCGCTGGCCTTGCCGACAATCTCACTGAACGGGATTGGCTTGCCAAGCGGGTCAATCTGCACCTTCATGCTGGTTTTGAGGGTCTGGTCGTCGAAGCTGACGTTGCCTTGGTCAAAGCCGATGGCGCCGATGTCCAGCTGCCATTTGGAAGGTTCAGCGTTTTCATCCTTGGGGCCGAAGTCGAAGACCCAGTTGGCGCGGCCATCGGCCAGGCGAGTGAGGCTGGCAGTGGGCTTGGTGAGGTTGATGCGGGGTATGCTGATCTGCTGGAACACCAGCGGTAGCGGCGCCAGGCGAAACTCCACGCGCTCAAGGCCGACCATCTTCGGCTCCTTGAGCCACTCGGGGTTGCCCAGCGTCAGGTCTTCGGCAATAAAGTGCGGCCAAGGCACCCAGGCACGCCAACCGCCCTCTTCGGGCTCGGTACGCCAGTGCACGGCGAGGTTGCCGTTGATCGCGAAGGGCCGATGCAAGGCTTCGGAGACCTTCTCGTTGAGCAGTGGCTTGACGCGGTTCCAGTCGAAGGTGGCAATCACTACCACCAGGATCGCCAGCACGGTAAGCAGGCTGGCGAGGGTCCAGACGAGGATTCTGGCGGGACGCGTCATTGCGTATTTCTCCTTGCGGCATGACAGAAAACAGGCGCAGCGATGGCCTCAATAACTCCGACTGATGAAAACCCGTGAGGTTTTATCGGTGGCGCCATGATAGCGAAGTTTTTCCTGGCCTCTTGCTCAGAAATTTGTCTTACCAGACTGCACATGTTACCCACCGCCAACCGGGCAAGGGGGTTGCCTGCATGGCTGCAATGGCCGGAATAGACGCCCTTAAAACCTCTATCAATATGGTCGATTGTTACCATTACCCGTATGAACTTCTCTCTGGCGTTACGCGGCGTAGCATTGGCTTCGTACCCACTTTCCAGCCCCCGAGAGGAGCACCGAAATCATGAAACGCCATCTGCTGACCCTGACCCTGTCCCTTCTGGCCGCCAACGCTTTCGCCCTGCCGGCGTCCGAGCAACACCTGACGTCCGAAGCGCGCTCCAGCGCTGCCGAAATCGCCCAGCCGCTGAAAACCGTCGCTGAAGGCGGCTCCGATCGCCTGATCGAACGTTCCGGCCGTGTTGCCGAAGGTGGCGCTGATCGCCTGATCGAACGTTCTGGCCGTGTTGCCGAAGGTGGCTCCGATCGCCTGATCGAACGTTCTGGCCGTGTTGCCGAAGGTGGCTCCGATCGCCTGATCGAACGTTCTGGCCGCGTTGCCGAAGGTGGCTCCGATCGCCTGATCGAACGTTCCGGCCGCGTTGCCGAAGGTGGCTCTGATCGCCTGATCGAACGTTCTGGCCGCGTTGCCGAAGGTGGCTCGGATCGCCTGGTTGAACTCAGCCGTGTGAGCTGATCGCCATGGCCGAAAAGAACAACTTCTGTCACAACGCTTGCTCCCCTCCAGGCCCGGTCCATTGACCGGGCTTTGTTTTTTTATCTAGAGTGCCCAGCCTGACCGTTACAGAAGCCCGCATCATGCTGCCGCGCGCCGAACAGAAGCTACAGACCCGCCAGGCCCTGCTCGATGCCGCCTGCCTGCTCATGGAGAGTGGCCGTGGTTTCGGCAGTATCAGCCTGCGCGAAGTGGCGAAGACAGCTGGCATCGTGCCGACCGGCTTCTATCGGCATTTCTCCGACATGGACGCTCTGGGCCTGGCCCTTGTCGCCGAAATCGACACCACCTTCCGCCAGACCATCCGCCTGGTGCGCCAGAACGAATTCGAACTGGGCGGCATCACCGACGCCTCGGTGCGCATCTTCCTCGACGTGGTCGCCGCCCACCGCGCGCAGTTCCTGTTCCTGGCCCGCGAGCAATACGGCGGTGCGCAGGCCGTGCGCCAGGCCATTGCCCGCCTGCGCCAGGATATCAGCGACGACCTTGCCACCGACCTTGCTCGGATGAAGCGCTGGCGACACCTGGACAGCGCCGCACTTGCGGTGATGGCCGACCTGGTGGTGAAAACCGTGTTCGCCACCCTGCCCGAGCTTATCGACAACCCGGAAGCGGGTTATCCACAGGCCCTGACGCCCCAGGAAAAGATCACCCAGCAGTTGCGCTTCATCTTTGTCGGGGCGCGGCATTGGCAGGGGCTCGGCAACCCAGGCTACTGAAAACCCCACTTCTGCTACCATGGCGCCCTGCCCGACAGCGACGAGCGCCGAAATGTCCGACCCCCGCCCCACCCTGCCCGAACTGGCCCGCTTCAACCAGCACTTCGCCGAACGCATCGTGCCGCTGTGGCAAGGCCCGGGCTGGAACGCCGACATGGCTCTGCCCTACGAAGCGCTGGACGCCCAGCACCATCCGTTGCCGGTGCAGCGCTACCGCGCCATGGCCTGTGCACGCCAGCTGTATGTGTTCAGCAGCCGTATCGGGCAACCGGGCGCTGCGGAGCGTGCCGCAGCCCTGTTTCGCTCGCTGCAAAAGCACTTCCACGATGCCGAGCACGGTGGCTGGTTCTACAGCATCGACGCCCAAGGCAAGCCGCTGGACCGGCGCAAGGACCTGTATACCCACGCCTTCATCGTGTTCGCCTGCGCGCACTACTGGGGCAAAGTGCGCGAAAGCCTGGTGGAGTCCACGTTGAATGCCGCGCTGGACATCATCGACCAACAGTTCGCCCGTGACGATGGCCTGTACGAAGCCTGCCTGGGCGAAGACTGGGCCGACCTCGGCAGTGGCCCGCTGCAGAACCCGCAGATGCACCTGGCCGAAGCGTTCCTGCAAGTACTGGCAGTGCGTGGCGACGAACATGTCCGCCAGTCGCTGCTGCAATTGTGTCAGGCGCTCGAGGCGCATTTCATTGAACCGGCCCATGGCCTGATGCTGGAAAAGCCACACGGGGCTGTGGATAACTGGTTCGAGCCTGGGCACCAGTTCGAGTGGTTCTATCTGCTGCATACCTCCCCGCTGCTGCGTGACACGCCGCTGCATGCGTCGATAGACCGGGCCTTCGGCTTTGCCGAGCAATTCGGGGTGAAGGATGCGGCCGTACTGGCCATGCTGAATGTGGATGGCCGGGTGCTTGATGCCTCCCAGCGTATCTGGGCGCAGGCCGAGTACCTGCGGGCGCTTACATTGCGTGAAGGCAGTGAAGCAAAGCTCGCGGGGCAGTTGGGCGCCCTTTCAGCGCGGTTCCTGCGTGACGCCGGCTGGTATGAGTGCCGAGGGGGTGACGGCGCGGTGAGCAGGGATGACATGCCATCGACCACGCCTTATCACTTGGCTACCTGCCTGGAAGGGCTGAATCAGGCGAATTTCTGACTGTCCATACAACGAACCTGTCAGGGGTGAGCGTTTCCCTCTGCCGGAAGCATCTCCCCACGCCTATGTTGGTGCTCCTTTCTCGAACGTTCAGGAGTAACCAACATGGAAGCAGAAGCCTTCAAGGCATTTGTCGAAGAGCAGATCAACCGAGCGGCACAAAAGATAATCGATCACGGCCACCGCTATGACGAGCACTCCCATGGCAAACTCAGCTACCTGCTAAGCCTGCGCCGTGTCATCAATTGCGAAGCAACGGCCGAGGACATGGGCCGGCATGACGCCATCAACGATGTCCTTCAAGCGTTAGGCATCATTCCTAAAGAAAGAACCGGCTTTTACTATATCAACTGAGCGATGCGTTGCTTCGCGAACCGGATCGTTCCGGTTCGCGCCTCTTGCTTAGCCTTTTGATCGGTCGATCGAGAACCCTGCCCAGTCCTGGCTCACCGGCATCAGTTCCAGGCTGTTGATATTGATGTGCGCCGGCTGGTTGAGGATCCAGAAGATGGTCTCGGCAATATCCTGTGGCTGGATCGGCTCCGCACCCGCGTAGGTAGCATCGTACTTGGCCTGGTCACCCCCGAAGCGCACCAGCGAGAACTCGCTCTCGCACAGACCCGGCTCGATGTTGCTCACACGCACACCGGTACCGCGCAGGTCGCAACGCAGGCTCAGCGAGAACTGGCCGACGAAGGCCTTGGTGCCGCCATACACGTTGCTGCCCGGGTACGGGTAGTTGCCCGCCACCGACCCGACGTTCAGGATCGACGCGCCGCGGCCATGGGCGATGAGCCGTGGCAGCAGCAGGCGAGTGGTGTACATCAGGCCCTTGATGTTGGTGTCGACCATGGTTTCCCAGTCGTCCAGGCTGCAGTTCTGCGCAGCATCCACACCCAGCGCCAAGCCGGCGTTGTTGACCAGACCGCGAATCTTTTCAAAGCCGGCCGGCAGATTGGCAATAGCCTGCTCCATGGCTTTGCGGTCACGCACGTCCAGCACCAGGCCATGCACTTCGGTCTTGGCCGACAGTTCAGCGCACAGGGCGTCCAGGCGCTCTTTGCGGCGCCCAGTGAGTACCAGCTTCCAGCCGGCTTCTGCGAAGCGGCGGGCAGTGGCCTCGCCGAAACCGGAAGTCGCGCCAGTGATGAATACGGTGGACGTCATGCTGTGTTCCTCACGGTAGGTTGTCATGGCAGCTTTGCAGCATGCCCGCGCCTGGCCTTGGCAGCAAGCCGTTCAGGGGCTGTTCATTTTTTGTTCATATTCTGCAAACCCTTGCGGCAGAGGGCTCGCCGCCAGGTATACGCATGTTATCCACAAGGCTTTCCCCACGGATTGGGGGCAACTTGTCCACCGCACGGAACCCTTTCAGCGGGTTGTGGTCGGTGGATATCTTGGCGGTGATGGCGCAAGGCTTTCAAACATGCCGCCTGCAGCGGTCTGTCCAAGGTTTTTACACAGAGTTATCCACAGGATTATCGCAACACTTCAAGTGCATGCAGAGATTTTGAAAGCTTGGGGAAATCATCCACAACGGGGATATGAACAAAAAATGATCAAATCGCTACAGGGCTTGATACTCAAGGGCTTGAGCGATATGCCACCATGTTTTCCACAGGCGGCTCCACACTATCCGTGGAAAAGAGTTGGCCTGTGGAAACAATGGCTTGCGAAGGAATATGGGTGTGTTTCGGGAGAAGGGAACGACAAGTTTTCCACATTGAGAAGGGGGCTGCATTGCAGCCCCTGCATACAACTCAGTGCCCGCCCAGATAAGCGCTACGCACTTCCTCATTGACCAACAGTTCCTGCCCGGTCCCGGTCATGCGAATCTGCCCGTTGACCATCACATAGGCCCGGTCCGACAGTTTCAGCGCATGGTTGGCGTTCTGTTCCACGAGGAAGATGGTCATCCCGGTCTTGGCCAGTTCTCGCAGGGTCGAGAAAATCTGCTTGACCACGATCGGCGCCAGCCCCAGCGAGGGCTCGTCCAGCAACAGCAACTTCGGCCGGCTCATCAGCGCCCGGGCAATCGCCAGCATTTGCTGCTCGCCACCCGACATGGTCATGGCCCGCTGGTTACGCCGCTCCTTCAACCGCGGGAACAGCTCGTACATGCGCTGCATGTCTTCGTCGGCATGCTTGTCGCCGATGGGGATGGTACCCATCATCAGGTTTTCCTCGACAGTCATGTCGGGAAACACCCGGCGCCCCTCCGGCGACTGGGCAATGCCGTTGGAGGCGATGTAGTGCGAGGATTTGCGGGTAATGTCGGTGCCACGGTACACGATATGCCCGGATGCCGCCCGCGGCTGGCCGAAAATCGACATCAGCAGGGTCGACTTGCCGGCACCGTTGGCGCCGATCAGGCTTACCGTCTCGCCCTCGTTGATGTGCATCGAGACTTTCTTCAGTGCCTGGATCGGCCCATAGAACACGTCCAGGTCTTTCAGCTCGAGAATGGGTGCACTCATACCAGTTCCTCTTCGTCTGCACCCAGGTAGGCGGCAATCACCGTCGGGTTGTGGCGGATGTCCTGCGGCGCACCTTCGGCAATCACATTGCCGTGGTCCAGCACCACGATATGGTCGGAGATACTCATGACCATGCCCATGTCGTGCTCGATCAGCACCACAGTGATGTCGTGCTCGTCACGTAGCACACGGATCATGCGGCTGAGTGCTTCGGTTTCCTGCGGGTTCAGGCCCGCCGCCGGTTCGTCCAGGCAGATGATCTTCGGCCGCGTGCACATGGCCCGGGCAATTTCCAGGCGGCGCTGCTGGCCGTACGACAGTTCGCCGGCCAAGCGGTTGGCACAATCGACCAGGTCGACCACTTCCAGCCAGTAGAAGGCGTGGTCCAGCGCATCGCTCTCCGCCTTGCGATAGGCCTTGGTGTTGAACACACCTGCCAGCAGGTTTCGGTTGACCCACATGTGCTGCGCCACCAGCAGGTTCTCCACCACCGACATTTCCTTGAACAGCCGGATGTTCTGGAAGGTGCGTGCCAGGCCGGCGCGGTTGACCAAATGGGTACCGCCGAACATCTTGTAGTACATGCGGTTGGCAAAGCGCGCAGGCGAAACGAAGTCGGCCGGCTGGAAGCGCTCACCGAGCAGCTGGATCACGTTGGTATGGCTGCCGCGCACGTTCAGCTCGATGCGCCCGCCACTGGCCTTGTAAAAGCCGGTCAGGCAGTTGAACACCGTAGTCTTGCCGGCGCCATTGGGGCCGATCAGGGCGAAGATCTGGTTGCGCCGGACCTTCAGGCTGACATCGCTGAGCGCCTTGATGCCACCGAACTGCATCATCAGGTTGTCGACCGAGAGAATGATATCGTCGCTCATGGCGCCACTCCTTTACGCGGGGTCACACCGGTACGGCTGATGCGGATCAGCCCACGCGGTCGCCAGATCATCATCAGCACCATCAGCACGCCGAACAGCAGCACCCGGTATTCGGAGAAGCTGCGCAGCAGCTCTGGCGCCACGGTCAGCACGAACGCCGCAATGACCACGCCCACGGTCGAGCCCATACCCCCCAGTACGACAATGGCGAGGATCAACGCCGACTCGAAGAAGGTGAATGAAGACGGGTTTACGAAACCCTGGTAGGTGGCAAAGAACACCCCGGCCAGGCCGGCGGTAGAGGCGCCAAGGGTAAACGCCGAGAGCTTGACCAATACGTGGTTCAGGCCCATCGAACGGCAAGCGATCTCGTCTTCGCGCAGCGCTTCCCAGGCCCGGCCGACCGGCATGCGGGTCAGGCGGTGCTTGATGTACAGCACCGCCAGCACGACCATGAACAGCACCGCATAGATGAACACGAACTTGAGGTTGGCGTTGTATTCGAAGCCGAAGAACTCATGGATCGGCACCCCACCGTCCTTGGCGCGGCGGCCGAACTCCAGGCCGAAGAAGGTTGGCGATGGCGCCGGCATGCCGTTGGGGCCACCGGTGAACGACAGCCAGTTGTTCAGCACCAGGCGAATGATTTCGCCAAAGCCCAGGGTCACGATCGCCAGGTAGTCACCGTGCATCCGGAGCACCGGGAAGCCCAGGATGCACCCCGCCAACGCCGCCGCGATGGCCGCCAGTGGCAGCACGCTCCAGAAGCCCAGGCCAAGGTATTGGTACCCCAGCGCCAGGCCGTAGGCACCGATGGCGTAGAACGCTACATAACCCAGGTCGAGCAGGCCGGCCAGGCCCACCACGATGTTCAGGCCCAGGCCCAGCAGTACGTAGATCAGGCCAAGAATGACCACAGTCAGCAGGTACTTGTTGGCGAAAATCGGGAAGACGATGGCAATCACCACCAGCGCCGGGATGATGTAGCGTAGCCGCGACACATAGTTCGGCGCGCGCACATGCACGCCCGAGCCGCCACTGTCGAAGCCCTCGAGCATGCGCCGCCCGGCAGCGGTCTGCACGTACAGGCTGAGCAGGAAACGCCCGAGCATCACCCCGCCGACCAGCCAGGCAACCCGACGAGGTTCGGCGTTGAAGGTATAACCGTCGAGCACCACGCCGACGATCGGGCCGAAGACAATCAGCGCCAGCAAGCCGGCAACGATGGTCTCGAGCAGGCTGCGCTTGATATCGAAACCTTTGGTTTCAGAGGCAGAGGCAATTTTGGCAATCGACATGTTCACACCTTAGCCACGAGCGGGCGACCCAGCAGGCCTTGTGGGCGGAAGATAAGGATCATCACCAGCAGCGAGAAGCTGAACACGTCCTTGTAGTCGGAGTTGATCAGGCCGGAGAACAGCGACTCGGAAATACCCAGGATGATCCCGCCGAGCATCGCGCCAGGCAGCGAGCCGATGCCACCGAGCACAGCAGCAGTGAACGCCTTGATACCGATGATGAAGCCGGCGTAGAAGTCGAAGGTGCCGTAGTTCATGGTGATGAGCACGCCGGCCAGGGCGGCCATCACTGCACCGATGACGAACACGTAGGAGATTACCCGGTCGGTGTTGATACCCAGGATCGAGGCCATCTTGCGGTCTTGCTGGGTAGCACGGCACATGCGGCCGAGCTTGGTGTACTTGATCACGTAGGTCAGCAGGCCCATGCCGACAAAGGCCGCCACCAGGATGAAGATCTTGGTATAAGTCAGTTGCACGAAGCCGGACCCGACTTCGACACGCATAGCACCTTCCAGCAGGGTTGGCACGCCTTGCTGGCGGGCGCCCTGGCTGATCTGTGCGTAGTTCTGCAGGATCAGCGAAATGCCGATGGCACTGATCAGCGGTGCCAGGCGGGTGGAGTTACGCAGCGGTTTGTAGGCGATGCGCTCGATGGTGAAACCATAAACGCCGGTGACGACGATGGTGAACAACAAGGTGCCCAGCATCAGCAGGGGGAACGATTCGACACCGAAGTAAGCCAGCAATGCCAGGCTGATCGCCGCGAGGTAAGCGGAGATCATGTACACCTCGCCGTGCGCGAAGTTGATCATGCCGATAATGCCATAGACCATTGTGTAGCCGATGGCGATCAGGCCATAGACCGACCCGAGGGTCAGGCCGTTGACCAGTTGCTGCAGGAAAATACCATCCATAACGCAATCTCACCTGATTGAGATTGCACGAGCGCCGACCACGGCGCGGGCCACCTGTGCGGGGCCCTCGCAGCGCAGAACTGTGCAGATCTACGAATAAAGACAGGTACCGCGGGGCTTGGGCCCGAGCAACCGCCCGGGCCGCGGGCCGTTGTTATTTTTGTTTTTCCAGCTGGTGGTATTTACCGGTCTTGTCCCACTGGTAGACCACGTAGTCGGACACGGTCAGGTCGCCCTTGCTGTCCCACTTCTTCTCACCCATGACGGTCTGCACCGGGTTGGCCTTGAGCCACTTGGCAGCGTCCTCGCCCTTGTTCGACTTCGCGCCATTGAACGCGGCAGCCAGAGCCTGCAGCGAAGCGTAGGCGTACAGGGTGTAGCCCTCAGGTTCGGTGCCGGCCTTGCGGAACTCCTCCACCACCGCCTTGCTGTCTGGCAGCAGGCGCGGGTCGGCACCGAAGGTCATGTACACGCCGTCAACGTATTGCGCGCCGCCGGCGGTAGACACCAGTTCGTCGGTGACGATGCCATCATCGGACATGAACTTGACGTCCTTCAGGCCCTGCTCGCGCAACTGGCGTACCAGCGGGCCGGCTTCCGGGTGCAGGCCGCCGAAATAGACCACGTCGGCACCGGTAGAGCGGATCTTGGTGACCACAGCGCTGAAGTCTTTCTCGCCACGGGTCAGGCCTTCGTACAGCACAGGCTTCACGCCGCGTTTTTCCAGCTGCGCCTTGGTCGCGTCGGCCAGGCCCTGACCGTAGGTGTCCTTGTCGTGCAACACCGCGACCTTCTTGCCCTTGAGCACGTCGACGATGTAGTCGCCAGCGACGATACCCTGCTGGTCGTCACGGCCGCACATGCGGAACATGGCGCTCAGGCCGCGCTCAGTGACCTGTGGGTTGGTGGAGCCTGGGGTGATGGCGATTACGCCCGCCTCGTCATATACCTCGGACGCCGGGATCGTGTTGGAGGAACAGAAGTGGCCCACTACGCCGATCACCTTGTCCTGGTCGACCAGTCGGTTGGCCACGGCCACGGCTTGCTTCGGCTCACAGGCGTCATCGCCTTTGACCAGGACGATTTTCTCGCCATTCACGCCACCGGCGGCGTTGATCTTGTCGGCCGCTGCCTGCGCACCTTTCATGTACTGCTCGCCAAACGCTGCGTTGGCACCGGTCATTGGGCCCGCTACACCGATCTTGACGTCGGCCTGAACATACGAAGAAACACCCAGCGCCGTAGCTACGGCCAGAGCCAGGAAACCTTTCTTGTAAAACGTCTGCGACATGAGGTGGTGCTCCTAGAGTTTTTTTGGTTGGCACTACAACTACTCAGCCCTGTGCTCAGAGCAAGGGCCGTGCCATCGGTTTTGTCTTCCGGGAAAACACACTGTGCAGGATGCCTGTAGGCGACGGGCGGCCTTTTCTTTATTGAGCGTGCAACCGTCTGCCACGCGGCAGGCGCCACCACACGTACAGACAAGGAGCAACCGTCGAGTGCCATCATTGCAACCCTGGCAAGTGTTTACGTGCAACCGCCCTGTAACAGCGGACGTCACCGAACTGCACACCGCTGGTGCGCGACTGCTACAGGCGGCACCGTTTCAAGGCTAGCTGGTGCACGGAAAAACACCTCTGTTTTGGCTGTTTCGGCCTCTTCGCGGGCACGCCCGCGCCTAAAATAGGAACAAGGCCCCGCACCGTGTAGGGGCGGGCTTGCCCGTGAAGAGGCCGGAACAGCCACACAAGGGGTAAAAGGCTGGCACAATGGCCGCCAATCGCCGCTTCCGGAGCCCCCTTGATGAGCGAAAGCGCATTCGCCGAGCGCATCGTGCACAACTTGCTCGACACCGACTTCTACAAACTCACCATGATGCAGGGAGTGCTGCACAACTACCCGGACGCCGACGTCGAATGGGAATTCCGCTGCCGCAACGGTGAGGATCTGCGCCCCTACCTCGGCGAAATTCGCAATCAGCTCGAACAGCTTGGCGACCTCACCCTGGACGATGGCCAGCTGGCCTTCCTCGAACGCATCAGCTTCCTCAAGCCCGACTTTTTACGCTTTCTGCGACTGTTCCGCTTCAACCTGCGCTACGTGCACGTCGGCATCGAAAACGACCAGCTGTTCCTGCGCCTGAAAGGTCCGTGGCTGCATGTGATCCTGTTCGAAGTGCCGCTGCTGGCCATCATCAGCGAAGTACGCAACCGCAATCTGCACCCGCACATGCGCCTGGCCGAGGCGCGGGATCAGTTGTACCGCAAGTTTGACTGGCTGCGTGCACATGCCAGCGACGACGAGCTGGCCGAACTGCAGGTGGCCGACTTCGGCACCCGCCGGCGCTTTTCCAGCCGCGTGCAGGAGGAAGTGGTAAGGGTGCTGCGCGACGACTTCCCCGGCCGTTTTGTCGGCACCAGCAACGTCGACCTGGCATGGAAACTGGATATCAAACCGCTGGGCACCATGGCCCACGAATGGATCATGGCCCACCAGCAGCTCGGCCCCCGGCTGATCGACAGCCAGATCGCCGCGCTGGACTGCTGGGTACGCGAGTACCGCGGCTTGCTCGGCATCGCCCTGACCGACTGCATCACCATGGATGCCTTTCTCGGCGATTTCGACCTGTACTTCGCCAAGCTGTTCGACGGCCTGCGCCATGATTCGGGCGAGCCGGTAGCCTGGGCGGAAAAGGCCATTGCCCATTACCAGAAACTGGGTATCGACCCGATGACCAAGACCCTGGTGTTTTCTGACGGCCTCAACCTGACCCGCTCGCTGGAAATTTTCCGCGCCCTGCGCGGCCGCATCAACGTCAGCTTTGGCATCGGCACCAACCTGACCTGCGACATCCCTGGTGTGGCACCCATGAGCATCGTGCTTAAAATGACCGACTGCAACGGCGCGCCGGTGGCCAAGATCTCTGACGAAGCCGCCAAGACCCAGTGCCGCGACGAGAACTTCGTCGCCTACATGCGTCACGTATTCAAAGTCCCCAGCAAGGAGTAACCCATGCAAGCGGTTCAGCAAGAGATTGCCCAGGCGCTGAAGGTACAGCCGCCGTTCGCCGACGCGGCAGCGCTCGAGGCCGAAGTCGCCCGACGGGTGGCGTTCATCAAGGACTGTCTGGCCAATGCTCGACTCAAGACCTTGGTGCTGGGCATCAGCGGTGGCGTCGACTCACTGACTGCCGCCCTGCTCGCCCAGCGCGCCATCAACGAGCTGCGCGCCGAGACCGGCGACAAGGCCTACACCTTCATTGCCGTGCGCCTGCCGTACCAGGTACAGCATGACGAGCATGACGCCCAGGCATGCCTGGATGTGATCAAGGCAGATGAAGTTCACACGGTGGATATCGCCCCGGCAGTGCGTGCATTGGCAGCTGAAGTGGCGGCGTTGAAGAATGGCTCGCCGACGTTGGTGGACTTCGTGGTTGGCAACGTCAAGGCACGTACCCGAATGGTCGCCCAGTACACCATCGCTGGCGCCCGCGCAGGTCTGGTGATCGGAACCGACCACGCCGCCGAGGCGGTGATGGGCTTCTTTACCAAGTTTGGTGATGGTGCCTGCGACCTGGCGCCGTTGAGTGGGCTGGTGAAGAATCAGGTGCGGGCGATTGCGCGCAGCTTCGGTGCGCCGGAGTCACTGGTGGAAAAGGTGCCAACGGCCGACCTGGAAGACCTGGAGCCGGGCAAGCCGGACGAGGCGTCACATGGCGTGACCTACGCGCAGATCGATGCCTTCCTGCATGGGCAGCCGGTTGACCAGGCAGCGTTCGACATCATCGTCGCCACCTACCGCAAGACCCAGCACAAGCGCGAACTGCCGTTCGCTCCTTGATAAGTGGCCTGCAGGAGCGGGTTCACCCGCGATTACGAGGGTGAACCCACTGACGCATTCGCGGGTGAACCCGCTCCTACAGGGTTCGCCGTCAGCCTTTGATTACTTGACGATGACCTTGCCTTTCATCATCGAGATGTGGCCCGGGAAGGTGCAGAAGAAGCTGTAGTCACCACCGGCTTCCAGCTTGGAAGTGTCGAACTTCACTTCGGTTTCTTTCTCAGGCGCGCCGATCATCTTGGTGTGGGCGATGATCGCGGCGTTGTCAGCCTTCAGGTAGTCCTTATCCAGACCCTGGCTCATGCCTTCGGTGGCAATGGCCTGCATGTCGGCAGTCTTGCTGATCACCAGGTTGTGGCCCATGACGTTCTTCGGCAGGTTGCCAGAGTGGGTCAGTTTGACGGTGAATTCCTTGCAGCTCTTGTCGACAGTGAATTCCTTGCTGGTGTAGGACATCTGGTCAGTCGAGTCGACAGTGACCGAGCACTCGGCGGCGAAGACAGAAGCGCTGGCGAGGGTCAGCAGGGATACCGCTACAGCTTTCGCAAACATCATGAATCTCCTTGGCAGGGTTTTATCAATTGCGAGACTGCCTGAAACCGTTCAGCCCCTTGCTGATATGGGTCAAGGGGGGTGTCAAGCGGTCAGCCAGTAGAATTGTTCAATGGATTGTATACAACCAATCTAAGGGCACATCATGCCCTTTTATTAGACGATGGGACAACCTCTCATTTAGGAGCAATACCAAATGCCCATCTCCAACTTCCTCAATAGCCTGCTCGCTGCCTACGCCCACGGCGCCACAGGAGCCATCTGCGAATTCTCCCGACCAGAATGAACCCGGCCTTGGAAGCGACGGGCATGCGCCGTACCCTGTGCGCCTGAGTGACAGGAGATGAGCAATGCCCGTACGTTCCGTTTGTGTGTTCTGCGGCGCCAGCATGGGCGCCAACCCTGCCTACCGTGAAGCAGCCGTCGCGCTAGGCCAGGCCATTGCCCGCCGTGGCTTGACCCTGGTGTATGGCGGTGGCGCGGTCGGCTTGATGGGCGTGGTGGCCGACGCGGCCATGGCGGCCGGCGGCGAAGTGGTCGGGATCATTCCGCAGAGCCTGCTGGACGCTGAAGTCGGCCACAAAGGCCTGACCCGCCTGGAAGTGGTGGATGGTATGCATGCGCGCAAGGCCCGCATGGCCGAGCTGAGCGATGCCTTCATTGCCTTGCCGGGAGGGCTGGGTACGCTGGAGGAACTGTTCGAAGTGTGGACCTGGGGGCAACTGGGCTATCACGCCAAGCCACTCGGGCTACTGGATGTGAACGGTTTCTACGACAAGCTGGGCGGGTTCCTCGACCATATCGTCGAAGAAGGCTTCGTGCGCCCGCAACACCGGGCGATGTTACTGCTGGGGCAGCAGCCGGACGAGCTGCTGGACGGGATGGACAGCTTTGTGGCGCCGGTCGCGCCTAAGTGGGTCGACAAGCAGCCTGATTGAAGCTGAGACTTTTGGGACCGCTTCGCGGTCCTTTCGCGACACAAGGCCGCTCCCACAAAAGCACTGCGTACAGCCGATCAATATGGGAGCGGCCTTGTGTCGCGATGGGCTGCAAAGCAGCCCCAATAGTCGATCAGTTAACGCGGAATGACAGGCTGACGCGGCTTCTTGTTGCCCTTGCCGCCCTTGCTCGCCTCTTTGCGCTCCTTGGCCGCCTGCTGGTTGCGCGCAAACGCTTCGGCCTTGGCCTTCTCGCGCTTGTCCCACGGCTTGCTGCCATCGCTGCCACGCGGCGGCAGGCCGGTGTGCTGGGTCAGGATCTTCTGGTCCTTGCCCACCTTGTGGCTCCCCGCCGGGGTCGAGTTCTTGCGGCGCGCGCTCTGGTAGCTGTCGGTCTGCGGCTGGTGCGCCGGAATCAGCTGGTGCTTGCCCGGCCCGATCAGGTCGGCGCGACCCATACGCTGCAGCGCTTCACGCAGCATCGGCCAGCCCTTCGGGTCGTGATAGCGCAAGAACGCCTTGTGCAGACGGCGTTGCTCGTCGCTCTTGACGATCTCCACCCCTTCGCTCTTGTAGGTCACCTTGCGCAGCGGGTTCTTGCCTGAGTGGTACATGGCCGTAGCCGAGGCCATTGGCGACGGGTAGAACGCCTGTACCTGGTCGGCACGGAAGCCATTGCCCTTCAGCCACAGGGCCAGGTTCATCATGTCTTCGTCGGTGGTACCGGGGTGCGCGGCAATGAAGTACGGGATCAGGTACTGCTCCTTGCCCGCTTCTTTCGAGAATTTCTCGAACATGCGCTTGAAGCGGTCATAGGTGCCGATACCCGGCTTCATCATCTTGTCCAGCGGGCCACGCTCGGTGTGCTCCGGGGCAATCTTCAGGTAGCCGCCAACGTGGTGGGTGACCAGTTCCTTGACGTACTCCGGCGATTCCACCGCCAGGTCGTAGCGCAGGCCGGAAGCAATCAGGATCTTTTTCACACCCGGCAAGGCACGGGCCTTGCGGTACAGCTCGATCAGCGAGCTGTGGTCGGTATTGAGGTTTTCGCAGATACCCGGGAATACGCACGACGGCTTGCGGCAGTGCTTCTCGATTTCGGGGCTTTTGCAGGCGATGCGGTACATGTTGGCAGTCGGCCCGCCAAGGTCCGAGACCACGCCAGTGAAGCCCGGCACCTTGTCACGCATCTCTTCGATTTCGTGCAGGATCGACTCGTGCGAGCGGTTCTGGATGATGCGGCCTTCGTGTTCGGTGATCGAGCAGAAGGTACAGCCACCGAAGCAACCACGCATGATGTTGACCGAGAAACGGATCATCTCGTA
>NZ_BCBP01000044.1:0-80773 GCF_001753955.1 Pseudomonas sp. NBRC 111139 | reverse complement strand
AATCCGATGTAGGAGCGGGTTTACCCGCGAATACGGTAGCGGCAGCAACGGTGAACGGCGGGTGGTGATTGGCCAGCAGGCCCGGCCACCGACATGTGTCCACCACCGATCCGATGTAGGAGCGGGTTTACCCGCGAATACGGTAGCGGCAGCAACGGTGAAAGGCGGGTGGAGATTGGCCAGCAGGCCCGGCCACCGACAGGTGTCCACCACCGATCCGATGTAGGAGCGGGTTTACCCGCGAATACGGTAGCGGCAGCAACGGTGAACGGCGGGTGGTGATTGGCCAGCAGGCCCGGCCTCTTCGCGGGTAAACCCGCTCCTACGGGGATCTTCACAGTTTCAACAACTGCGCAGTCCTGTGAGAGCGGCTTCAACCGCGAAAGGGCCGTACAGGCTTACGCCGGTGCCGAAGTCCGAATCAGGTGGTCAAAGGCCGCGAGCGACGCCTTGGCCCCCTCACCCACCGCAATGACGATCTGCTTGTACGGCACGGTAGTCACGTCACCTGCTGCAAACACACCCGGGATGCTGGTCTGGCCCTTGGCGTCGACAATGATTTCGCCACGCGGCGACAGCTCGACGGTGCCCTTCAGCCAGTCAGTGTTGGGCAACAGGCCAATCTGCACGAAGATGCCTTCCAGTGCCACTTCGTGCTGTTCATCCGTGGTGCGGTCCTTGTAGCGCAGACCGGTGACCTTCTCGCCATTGCCCAGCACCTCGGTGGTCAGCGCGCTGGTGATCACGTTGACGTTCGGCAGGCTACGCAGCTTGCGTTGCAACACCGCATCGGCACGCAACTGGCTGTCGAACTCGATCAGCGTCACCTGGGCGACGATACCGGCCAGGTCGATGGCCGCTTCCACACCCGAGTTGCCGCCGCCAATCACCGCCACGCGTTTGCCCTTGAACAGCGGGCCGTCACAGTGCGGGCAGTAGGCCACGCCGCGGCCACGGTACTCTTGCTCACCCGGCACGTTCATTTCGCGCCAGCGGGCGCCGGTGGCCAGGATCACGGTCTTGGCCTTCAGCGAAGCGCCCCCCGCCAGGCGCACTTCGTGCAGACCGCCCTCGGCGGCCGGAATCAGCGCTTCACCGCGCTGCAGGTTCATGATGTCGACGTCGTACTGTTTGACGTGCTCTTCCAGCGCCGTGGCCAGCTTCGGCCCTTCGGTTTCCTGCACCGAGATGAAGTTCTCGATGGCCAGAGTGTCCAGCACCTGGCCGCCGAAGCGCTCGGCTGCAACACCGGTGCGGATGCCCTTGCGGGCAGCGTAGATGGCAGCCGCGGCGCCAGCGGGGCCACCGCCGACAACCAGCACGTCAAAGGCTTCCTTGGCGTTGATCTTCTCGGCCTGGCGGGCGCCAGCGTTGGAGTCGATCTTGCCAATGATTTCTTCCAGGCCCATACGGCCCTGACCAAACACTTCACCGTTGAGGTAGATACTCGGAACCGCCATGATCTTGCGCGATTCCACTTCGTCCTGGAACAGCGCACCGTCGATGGCAACATGGCGCACATTGGGGTTGAGTACCGCCATCAGGTTCAGTGCCTGGACGACGTCCGGGCAGTTCTGGCACGACAGCGAGAAGTAGGTTTCGAAGTTGAATTCACCTTCCAGAGCCTGGATCTGCTCGATCACTTCGGCACTGGCCTTTGACGGGTGGCCACCCACTTGCAGCAGTGCCAGCACCAGCGATGTGAACTCGTGGCCCATGGGGATGCCGGCGAAGCGCAGGCTGATATCGGCACCCGGGCGGTTCAGCGAGAACGAAGGGCGACGGGCATCGGTACCGTCCGCGCTGAAGGTAATGAGGTTCGACAGGCTGGCAATCTCTACCAGCAGGTCGTGCAATTCGCGGGACTTCGCGCCGTCGTCGAGGGAAGCAACGATCTCGATCGGCTGGGTGACCCGCTCCAGGTAGGTTTTCAGTTGCGATTTAAGCGTGGCGTCCAACATACGGGCGATTCCTTTTTCAAAACTCGGATACAAAAACGCCCAGGCGAGGTCGCCCGGGCGCTTGACGGGGCGGTAGGTACTTCAGCTTTGGCGGCTGCTTACCGCCCGCGTTATGGGCATGACCTTAGATCTTGCCTACGAGGTCCAGCGACGGCGCCAGAGTGGCTTCGCCTTCTTTCCACTTGGCCGGGCACACTTCGCCTGGGTGAGCGGCAACGTACTGAGCAGCCTTGACCTTACGCAGCAGTTCAGCAGCATCACGGCCTACACCACCGTCGTTCAGCTCGACAATCTTGATCTGGCCTTCCGGGTTGATCACGAAGGTACCGCGGTCGGCCAGGCCGGCTTCTTCGATCAGCACGTCGAAGTTGCGCGAAATGACGTGAGTCGGGTCACCGATCAGCGGGTATTCGATCTTGCCGATGGTGTCCGAAGTGTCGTGCCAGGCTTTGTGAGTGAAGTGGGTGTCGGTGGAAACACCGTAGATTTCCACGCCCAGTTTCTGGAACTCGGCGTAGTTGTCAGCAAGGTCACCCAGCTCGGTCGGGCAAACGAAGGTGAAGTCGGCCGGGTAGAAGAACACGACAGACCACTTGCCTTTCAGATCGGCTTCGCTGACCTGAACGAACTCGCCTTTGTGGTAGGCGGTGGCGTTGAAAGGTTTGACCTGGCTGTTGATGATTGGCATGAGAGACACTCCTTCATGGGGTTGGAATCAGTTGATGGATAGAATCCTAACTAATCATCCCGCTGAAGGCTCATTGGCAAAGCTCATGCTTTCGATTGGTTTTGGCTATAACCGAGGTTACTTAATAGAAGGGAACGGGCTGAGCAAAGGATTGCGGTCCTGAGCGCTGCACTGGCAAAGAAATGTAACAGCTCCCCATTCGGCATCACGGGCAAACGGGTCTAGGCTCAAGCCCATGTGATACCGGGCCCCTCTGACGGCTGCCAAGCCGCCATGTCGGATCACTGTTGCCTTGCAACGTCGACATTCAAGGAGGGGCTCATGACAGCTCTGCAAGCATTCCTCACAACACCTGTCCTCGGTACCAGCGCCTGGTTGTGGCTGGTGTTCATGGCCATCGTCATCGGTTTGTTGGTGCTCGACCTGGGCGTGCTGCACCGCCACGACCGGGAAATTGAAATGCGCGAGAGCCTGCTGCTGTATTCAGGCTATTTCAGTGTCGGTGTGCTGTTTGGCGCGGGGGTCTGGTACCAGTTGGGTGCGCAGTCGGCACTGGAGTTCTACACCGGTTTCCTGGTCGAACAGTCGCTGTCGATGGACAACGTGTTCGTCATGGCGATGATCTTCAGCTACTTCGCCATCCCCCGCCGCTACCAGCACCGCGTGCTGTTCTGGGGCATCCTGGGCGTGGTGTTCCTGCGGGCCATCATGATCGGCGTGGGCGCGGCGCTGGTACAGAACTTTGCCTGGGTGCTTTACATCTTCGGTGCCTTCCTGCTGTTTACCGGGGTGAAAATGGCGCTGTCGAAGGAAGACAGCCGCCCGGACCTGGCCAACAACCCGATCCTCAAGTTCGTGCGGCGGCACATGCGGGTTACCGACCAGATCCATGGCTCGCACTTCTTTGTACGCCACACCCCGGCCGGGCACAGCAAGGCGCTGCGTTATGCCACCCCGCTGTTTCTGGCACTGGTACTGATCGAACTGGCCGACCTGGTGTTTGCCGTCGACAGCGTGCCGGCGATCTTCGCCATCACCCAGGACCCGTTCATCGTCTACACCTCCAACATCTTCGCCATCCTCGGCTTACGCTCGCTGTATTTCGCGCTGGCGGCGCTGATGCACCGGTTCGTCTACCTCAAGTACGCACTGGCGCTGGTGTTGATCTTCATTGGCTGCAAGATTTTCTACCACGGCATGGTGGGCAAGGTGCCGGCGCTCCTGTCGTTGGGCGTGACATTCGGGTTGTTGCTGGGTGGGGTGGTGATTTCGTTGATCAAGACGCGGGGGCAGACGTTGAATAAAGACGACAAGACGATAGAAAAAGCAGCTAACGATAAGAAAACAACGGGAGAAAAAGGAATGACCCACAGTTACGGGTCTGAGTTGCAATCATTGCTTGATGATGAAGTAACCAACCGCTCCCCAAAGTGAGGCAATCAAGATCAACCAAAGGGCTGCTCCCATATCTCGCCTCAACTTTGGGGGAAAATTGTCAAGCTCCGCTTCGTTCAACCATCCGAGGCGTAAATGTAACCTTGGGAATGTGACCAAAGCGCTTACTGTACTCATCAGTAGGCATCGATGCCTTAGGTTTCGCCCGCCCCATACAGGTTTCATCTGCTCAAGATAGGGGTTGCTCGTTATCGCTGAAAGGGCGACATCAAAATCACTCGACAAAGCAATTTTCACATTGATAGCGATCCCCGCAAGGCCTAGGACGAAAGGCGCAATCAGGAATCCTATTTGCAACAATGGGGACCAATTGTCAAAGTCAATCATCAGTCACCTCATGAAGGAGTTCACCGGTTTGCTCTCCGAGGGCGCCAATACCAATAGCGCCTGCAGAAGAGGCGGCGCCAACGATCGCAATCCCGCACACTGCACCAAACCCACCGGTACCCACCGCAAAAATACCGCATAACGCAGCTGCTGCAGCACCTCCACCAGAGGCGCCTACCAACCCTCCCGTTAGCCCCCCTACAAAATTTCCCGCTTCAGTAAACCGAACCTTTCGACAAGCACGAGTCTCCCCGGCCCGACAGACTTCATTTACTTTCAGATAAGACGAGGTCCCGCCCAGCCCAATCGCTGCATACCCTCCGTATTGCAGGTACTTACTTAACCGCGCCACCTTCTCAAGATGTGTCGCATACCCCGGAATCTGCCCCGGTCCGCCCGCTTTCGACCAATGGTGCACCAGGCTCTTGGTAGAGATATTCAAGCTCTTCTTCAGCCGCTCATAGCTCCCCAGATTCAGTTGCTTATTAAGCAACGCCGCTTTCAACTGGCCATCCAGTTGCTGCAACAACCGCCTGCGCTCGGCGAAGAAACCCGGACTATTCAAATGGCCATGGTGCATGAACTCACGCTGGTGCAATTGCTCGATGCTGGTCAAGGTATTGCTTACTTGTTTCAAGCCTTGATCCAGCATGTCCTTGCCCACGCCCATGGACAGACTGGCGTTGCTGAGCAAGCCGGCGATTTCGGCCTGGTGCTGCATCATGAAATCCGCTTCGACGTGGTCGAGTGCCTCCAGCGCACGCCGCGCATGCTGCGCAGCCGCCATAAGCTCTCCCTCTTCGCGCGTGCAGGCATTTCCATTGTCAGGATCACCGATAACGAAGATTTCCCCAGCTTTGAACCCTTGCGCATACGTGGGGTTGAGCCGCTGTAACCGTGAGATCGGCAACGTGGAATCGTGACCGGCCAGTTGAAGCAGTATCTGGGGAAACGACATGCGTCGTGGAACCACGTAGAAGCCAGGCTCCAGCGAACCAGGCAGTGCACCTATTACCGGTTGGGAGAAGCGCTCGGGGTTGAAGGTGGGTGACAGCTCGGCAGCGTGGGTATTGGCACGCCCTGCAATGGAGTGCATGGACGGCGGAGCCTCATACAAGGGCGCGACTACCCGGTTGGTGCCCGGCGAACAGCCACAGACAACCAACGCACCATCCATAGCCACCCGCTGGCCATCTGAAATAAAGTGATCCACACCTTCGGCGACAGTTCCCGCCTGCCCACAAAGAGGGCATGGCGTGGTGTGGTCGCCTTCACGGAGCACCATTCGGCCTTCGTCCAGATAGCCGGCCCCCGTCGCAATACAGACAGCACCCGTTGTGGTGACATCGCCGTCTACCGCCTGACCTTTCCCCTCTAGATTGACGCGCAGATATGAACTCCCTGTACTTGATTCAGGTTGGAAACCTATCACCAGCAAGGGAGATTCAAGTGGCCTCAGCCAAAATTCAGATACGTCCTACAAGTTGCAGGACTTTGCGCAATCACTGCAGGCGCGGGTTTAATCGCGAATGGGCCGGCGCAGGCTGACGCGTTCACCGCCCGCTACGTAACATCTCCACCGGCACATACTTGCCAATCTCGTATTTGCCAATCGCCGCCCTGTGCACTTCATCCGGCCCGTCAGCCAGGCGCAGGGTGCGCTGCATGGCATACATGTAGGCCAGCGGGAAATCGCCACTTACCCCTGCCCCACCATGTATCTGGATAGCCCGGTCAATCACGTTCAAGGCCACGTTCGGCGCCACCACCTTGATCTGGGCGATCTCGCTACGGGCCACCTTGTTGCCGACGGTGTCCATCATGTAGGCCGCTTTGAGCGTCAGCAGCCGGGCCATGTCGATTTCCATGCGCGAGTCGGCGATCTTGTCGACGTTGCCGCCCAGGCGTGCCAGTGGCCGACCAAAAGCAGTACGCTCCACCGAGCGCTTGCACATCAACTCGAGTGCGCGCTCGGCCATGCCGATCGAGCGCATGCAGTGGTGAATACGGCCAGGGCCCAGGCGGCCCTGGGCAATTTCGAAGCCGCGGCCTTCGCCAAGGATCACGTTTTCGTACGGCACCCGCACATTTTCGAAAAGGACTTCGGCATGACCATGGGGCGCATCGTCATAACCGAACACCGGCAGCGGGCGAACGATCTTCACGCCTGGCGTGTCGGTCGGCACCAGCACCATGGAATGCTGCTGGTGGCGTGGCCCTTCAGGGTCGGACAGGCCCATGAAGATCATGACCTTGCAGCGCGGGTCGCAGGCGCCGGAAGTCCACCACTTGCGGCCGTTGATCACCCACTCGTCACCGTCCCGTATGGCGGTAGCAGCCATGTTGGTGGCGTCCGAGGAGGCCACGTCCGGTTCGGTCATGGCAAACGCCGAGCGGATCTCACCACGCAGCAGCGGCTCCAGCCACTGGCGTTTCTGCGCCTCGCTGCCATAGCGCACCAGCACTTCCATGTTGCCGGTGTCCGGCGCGGAGCAGTTGAACGGCTCCGGTCCGAGCAACGAGCGGCCCATGATCTCAGCCAGCGGGGCGTACTCCAGGTTGCTCAGGCCGGCGCCGTATTCCGACTCTGGCAGGAACAGGTTCCACAACCCTTCGGCGCGGGCCTTGGCCTTGAGCGCCTCCATGATTGCAGTGGGCTGCCAGCGGTCACCCTCGGCGACCTGGCGCTCGAACACGGCTTCGGCGGGGTAGACATGAGCGTCCATGAACGCAGTGACACGCTCGCGCAGTGCCTGGACCTTGGGCGAATAGGCGAAATCCATCTGGGCTACCTTCACAGTTCGGAGTACTTGGGCCAGAGCCTAGAGCAGCATTGCTCCATCCACCTAGTCTATTTTCCGCGTGTATAAACATTCATAACCGATATATGATCGGCCGATAATTCCAACAAAGAGCGGCGCCCATGAACCTTAGCAAGGTCGACCTCAACCTGTTCATCGTGTTCGATGCGATCTACACCGAAGCCAACCTGACCCGCGCCGGGCAGATTGTCGGCATTACCCAGCCGGCAGTGTCCAATGCCCTGTCGCGCCTGCGCGAAACCTTCAATGACCCGCTGTTCGTGCGTACCGCGCAAGGCATGGTGCCCACCCCCATGGCGCAGAACATCATCGGCCCTGTGCGCAACGCGCTGGCGCTGCTGCGGACCTCGGTGCAGGAAAGCCGCATTTTCAACCCGCAGCAGGCCAACAAGACCTTCCGCATCAGCATGACCGACCTGACCGAGGCGGTCATCTTGCCGCCGCTGTTCCAGCGCCTGCGCCGTCTGGCGCCGGCAGTCGTGATTGAAAGCTTCCTGTGCAAGCGCCGCGAGACCACCAAGGAACTCGCGGCCGGCCGCCTGGACTTTGCCATCGACGCGCCACTGAACACCGACCCGCAGGTGCGCCACATCAAACTGATGCAAGACCGCTATGTCTGCGCCCTGCGCCAAGGTCACCCGCTGGCCGACAGCAAGCTGACCCTCGACAGCTACCTGGGCATGACCCACATCCATATCTCCAGCCGCCGCAACGGCCTGGGTTACGTCGACCTGGCGCTGGGCAAGATGGGTGTTCAACGCAAGGTCGCCCTGCGTTCGCAACACTACCTGATGGCGTCGCAGGTGTTGCAGCAGACCGACATGGCGATGACGGTCCCCGAGCGCTTCGCCCGTCGCCATCAGTTGCGTTATCAGGCGCTGCCGGTGGAGGTCCCTGCGCTGGAAACGCACCTGTACTGGCATGAAAGCACCGACCAGGACCCGGCCAACCGCTGGATGCGCGAGCAGATCACGGAATTGTGCGAGCGCGTGGTTGCAGAGGAAGAGAAGGCTCTGGAGCCCTGACGGTGCCGGCGAGGGACCCTTCATGGCCCTCACCAGGCAAAGTAGAAAATCCCATGAAAGATCTTCGATAGAGAATTTTTTTCTAAAATAATCGCGAATCGACCTGAGGGAAACGAAAAAAATACCGCTGCTGGCAGGTACGCTTACGTCAATGATCGCCGATTTCACGGCCACTGACACGGACCCGCCCTCAATGCCTAGCGCCCCACTCTACTTCGATTACGCCGCCACTACCCCAGTCGACGACCGGGTTATCGAAACCATGCTCGCCTGCCTGGGCAACCAGGCCAACTTCGGCAACCCGGCGTCCAGCGGCCACGCCTTCGGCCAGGCTGCACGTCACGCCGTGGACCAAGCGCGCCAGCAAGTCGCCGAGTGCGTCGGCGCGCACGCCGAGCATCTGGTATGGACGTCGGGTGCGACCGAGTCCAACAACCTGGCACTCAAGGGTATTGCCCAAGGCATCGGCCAGCCCGGGCACCTGATCACCAGCCAGCTGGAACACAAGGCCGTGCTCGACACCGTGGCCGAACTGGAGCGCCAGGGCTGGGCCGTTACACGCCTGGCAGCGGATGCCGACGGCCTGATCCAGCCCGCGAGCGTGCAGGCAGCATTGCGCGCTGACACCCGCCTGGTGTCGCTGATGGCGGTCAACAACGAACTGGGCACGGTCACCGATTTTGCCGCGATCGGCGAGCAGGTGCGTGCCCACGGTGCCCTTCTGCACGTGGATGCCGCGCAGGCCGTGGGCAAGCTGGCGATCGACCTGCATACGATGGCCGTGGACCTGATGTCTTTTTCGGCGCACAAGGTCTACGGGCCAAAAGGCATCGGCGCGCTGTATGTCGGGCCGCGCGCCCGCGTGCTGATGCGTGCGCAGATGCACGGCGGCGGCCATGAGCAGGGCCTGCGTTCCGGCACCCTGGCGACCCATCAGATAGCGGGCATGGGCAGCGCCTTTGCCTTGGCCGGCCAACCTGGCGACAGCGAGCACCAGCGCCTTGAGCAACTGGCAAGACGCCTGCGCACAGGCCTGCTGGCCATGCCCGGCGTTACCCTGAACGGCTGCGCCAAGCAACGCATTCCCCATACCTTGAACCTGTGCATCGACAGCAAAGGCTTCAACAGTGCGGCGCTGGCCGGCGAGCTGGCCTTGTCGACCACCTCGGCCTGCAACTCGGCGAGCAACGCTGCCTCGCATGTGCTGCTGGCACTGGGGCTGGATGAGCGTCAGGCTCGCAACAGTGTGCGTTTGAGCATCGGCCGTTTCAGCACCGAGGCTGACGTGGACAAGGCGCTCGAAGTGTTTGGCCGGGTGCTGGCGTCAGCATCGGCAGCACTGTGGTGACCACCTCGGCTGTTTTCGCCTTGCCTGACCTGCGTCTCAAGACTTTTCGTACAGAGGCTAGAACAGGCGGCTGTCCGGGGTGAAATCCTCAACCTGGATTTTCGCGCTCTGCGCCTGCGGGTGCCGTGGGTTGAACAGGTAATTGGTGGTGCTGGGCATGATCGCGCTTGGCACCGGCAGCAGCAATGCCGAACCGTCATCCAGAAAGCGATTGCCCAGCGTACGGGTCAACTCAGGGTGAGCAGACCAGCCGGGCTGCAAAGCGGGCAACTGTGCCTGGGAAACCGTGTCGGGCAGTTCGATGCGAAGCAAGCGCATGGTGGTCGGGAAATCCTCGGGGTCGATCTCCAGGTGCACCAACACTTCCAGCATCGCCCCGGGAGGGCTGGTGGCGGCATACACCACCGGCCGCCCCGCCTGGTGCCAGCGGCCACTTACACGCAAGCCCCCCGTACCACTCAAGTCTGTATAGGCGCTGATTCGCCACAAAATCACAGGCCATAGCCCTCGGCAATCTGCAGCAGCATTTCTTCGACCTGCGTGGTGCCTTGCTGGGTGGTGAGCATCTGCATCGGCGTCAGCCCCGAGAAACGCTCCTTGGGCTTGGAAAGCCAGCGTTTGGCCTTGCCCGCTTCACCGAACACAGCCTCGGCCATGGCGGTGATGTGGGCCGAGCGGAACAGCCGATCGCTCTCATCCACGGTCAGCGGTTGGTCGCGCTCGATACGGGATTTGAGGGTGCGCAGCGGGATGATCTGGTCGCGCTCCACCGGCGTGAGCACACCGCGTTCGGTCAGCTTTACCAACCAGGTGGCGGCAAAACCATCGGTGATGCGGGTGTGAATCTCGAAGTCACTGGCAAGCTCGGGAATGTCCAGCAGCGCCTGCAAGCGCGCCCGGTACTCGTGGTAACCGTTGTCGCGAAGCACTTCGGCAAGCATGGCAGGCTCCTTTTCGGCATTTGCCGATAAGTATGCGGTATATGCCGGGTCATTGCCAGTTTGCCTGATCGGGCGGTCGACGTCAGGGCTTTGCCAGATTAACTGCCAGCGTTGCCAGGGCCGCACAGCGGCCCCGGAAACCTCACAGGAAGGTGAACACTTGCGATGCCGGCAACCGCGACTTGCTCAGCCCGGCATTGAAGTCCGCCTCACTGCGGTAACCCAGGCTCAGGATCACCACACTGGTAAAGCCACGCTCACGCAAACCCAGTTCGGCATCGAGGACCTTGCTGTCGAAGCCCTCGATCGGCGTGGCATCCAGCCCATGCGCCGCTGCACCCAGCAAGGCAGTTCCCAACGCCAGGTAGGTCTGCTTTTCCATCCAGTGCTGCACATCCTTCTGGTCGAAGCGGTGCAGGTTGACGTAGTGCCGGCGGCTCTGGTTTTGCCCGGCGCGCGCTTGCTCATCACGGAAACGGCCATCGGCAGCCTCTTGATCGAGCACGGCGTTCAGGTGTTCTTCAGTCATTTCGGTACGGGTGCAGAACACGATCACATGCGAGGCATCGAGAAGCTTCTGCGTGTTGTAGGCATAACCCTCAGCAGTGCTCTTGGCCAGGCGGGCCTTGCCTTCGGCCGTGTCGGCGACGATGAAATGCCAGGGCTGGGAATTGACCGACGACGGGCTGTGACGCAGTTGTTCGAGCAGGGCGTCGACGGTGGCCTGGGGAATGCGGCGTGAGGCATCGTAAGCTTTGGTGGTGTAACGGCGCTTGGCCAGCGATACGGTATCCATGCGACAACTCCGGGATGAACAGTGGATTTGCCGGGCATCTTATCTTTCCAGCAAAAAAGAAAAAGCGGCACAATGTAACAACACTTTCATCCCTGGAATGAAAATGCTGCGCATCACCGACCTCGAACTGTTTGCCCGCAGCAGCGTGCTGGGTAGCTTCACTGCCGCCGCCCATGAAGCCGGCCTGCTGCCGGGCCAGGTGGCTGCCGCGATCAAACGTCTGGAACGCGACCTGGATGTACGCCTGTTCGCCCGCACCACCCGCAGCCTGCGCCTGACCGCCGAGGGCGAGCGCTACCTGCCAACCGCGCTGAATGTGCTGGAAAGCCTGCGCCAGGGCCATGAAGATCTGCATGGCAACCCCAATAGCCTGCGCGGCACCCTGCAGGTGTCGGCGCCTTCCGACATGGGCCGCAACATGTTGTTGCCCTGGCTCAGCGCCTTCCGCCACGACCACCCGGCATTGCAACTGCGCTTCTTCCTGTCCGACCAGATGGCCGACCTCAACCGCGACCCTGTGGATGTGGCCATCCGCTATGGCCTCAACCAGGATGCCAACTACATCGCCCTGCCACTGGCCGAATGGAACCGCCGCGTGCTGGTGGCCTCGCCCGACTACCTGGCCCGTCACGGCCGCCCGCTTACCCCCGACGCACTGCAGCAGCATGCCTGCCTGCTGTACATGCAGCACAGCCGGGTGTACGACAAGTGGCAGCTGGGTAATCGCACCGTGCAGGTGCGTGGGCCGCTGGTCAGTGACGATGCCGACGTCATCCGCCGCCTGGCCATCCAGGGGGAAGGTATCGTCTACAAGTCGTGGCTGGATGTCAGCGCCAACATCGCGGCCGGTGAACTGGAAATGGTCCTGCCCGAATTGCTCGGCGAGCCTACCCCGCTGACCTTGGTCTGCCCTCATCGCAAACAACTCACACCGGCCGTGAAGCAATTGCACCTGTGGCTACGCGAACGCTTCGAGGCCCTGCGCGCCCGGGCACTGACCAACGGCTGCACAATCGTTCCAGACTGAGCCGGGGGCGTTGCGCTAAGGTAGCCATTTACCCCACGGTACACGTCCATGAGCAACTGGATCGACTTCAAACAAGACGCCGACACCGGCATCGAGTCGGTCCGCGCGCATTTTGTCGGCCATGCCTATGATCCCCACTGGCACGACAGCTTCCTGGTCGGCGTGACCGAACAGGGCGTGCAGCAGTTCAACTGCCGCCGGGTGCGCCACCGCAGCACGCCGGGGCAGGTATTTTTACTTGAGCCTGGCGACATCCACGATGGCCTGGCGCCCACCGAAGAAGGCTTCACCTATTCGACGCTGTACCTGGAGCCCGCCTGGCTCGACCAACAGCTGCGCGCGCTGTACGAGCACGCGCCGGGCGACAGCCTGCCCAGCTTCGCCGACACCCTGTGCCACGACGAACGCCTGGCACGGGCCACCGCCCTGGCCTTCAGGGCCGTACATGACCAGGACTTGCGCATCGTCAGGCAAACGGCCATGGACGATCTGCTGGCCTGCCTGACCCGCCACCTGCACTGGCGCCGCCGCATCAACCCCGACCCGCGCCTGCCGCTGACCGCACAGCGCGCCCGGGACTTCCTGCATGCCAATCTGGAGCGCGACATCGGCCTGGAGGACCTGGCCCAGGCCTGCGGCATTGACCGCTTTCGCCTGACGCGTGCGTTCAAGGCGGCGTTCGGCATTGCACCCCATGCCTACCTGATCCAGCTGCGCCTGGCCCGCGCGCGGCGCCTGCTTGCCCAAGGCCAGACACCGGCCGAAGTGGCCGTGGCGTTGGGCTTTGCCGACCAGAGCCACCTGGGGCGCTGGTTCCGCCGCGCCTACCAGTTGACCCCGGCCGACTACCGCAGGCGCTGCTCAAACCTTCCAGACTGAGTGCCGGCGGGCAGCGAGCATGGTGCTTCGATGTTACGGAGCCCATGAACCATGTCTGAGTCGTTGTTGCCCTTCATTCTGTTTGCCCTGGTGTCCAGTATCAGCCCGGGGCCGACCAACCTGTTGATCCTGGCCCATGGCGCCCGCCGGGGCCTGCGCGCAAGCCTGGCGCCGATCGTGGCGGCGTGTGGCGCGGCTGCAGCCATTGTGCTGCTCGTCGGGCTGGGGCTGGGCGAACTGCTGCTGCGCCACCCCCTGGCGCAACAGCTGATGAGCTGGGCCGGGGTGCTGTGGCTGAGTAGCCTGGCCTGGAAGATGCTGCGCAGTGCCGCCGCCCCGCTCCACACGACCACGGCGCCAGGCTTCAGTGCGCTCAGCGCGGCTTCGTTGCAGGTGGTGAACCCCAAGGTGTGGTTGATGGCCGTGGCGGTGGTCGGGGTATTTGCCGCGCCGTCGTTGCCAGTGTGGCAGCTGGCGCTGGTGTTCTTGCTGATCGCTCTGCCGAGCATGGCCGCGTGGGCGGTGTTGGGGGTGGGGAGCGCCCGGTGGCTGCAGGCACCGGGGCGGTTGCGGGTGTTCAACCAGGTACTGGCGGGGGTTTTGTTGATATCGGCATGGGCTGCCGTATTGGCCTGAGTCTCTACTTGACCGGCAAGGGGCCTGAGCGGCCCCGGCTCAGCGTGCCAACGCCTCGCGAAAGCGCCGGGTACTGGCAACGGCCAGTACCAGCCCGACCACTGCCACGCTGCCGCCCACCAGGCCGATATCCGCCACATTCATCTGGCTGCTGACGATACTGCCCAGCAGCGCACCCCCGCCAATACCGATGTTGTAGATACCCGAGAACAGCGCCATGGCCACATCGGTGGCGTCGGACGCCAGCTTCAGGGTCTTGGACTGCAGCGCCAGGCTGAAGCTGAGAATGGCCACGCCCCAGAACATGCTCAGCACTGCGAACACATAGAAGTTGCCCGACAGCGGCAATATCAGCAACAGGCACGCGGCGAGTACCCCGATCGAACCCACCAGGAAGCCATGCGGGAAGCGGTCGCTGTAACGGCTGAACAACAACGAACCAAAAACCCCGGCACCGCCGAACAACAGCAGCAACAGTGTGGTGCGGTCGCCGCCGATCTGCGCTACGTGCAGGGCGAACGGCTCGATATAGCTGTAGGCCGTGAACTGCGCGGTAATGACCAGCGTCACCAACAAGTAGGTAATGACCAGTGCCGGGCGCTTGAACAGGACCGGCAGGCTGCGCAACGAACCGGAGTTCTGGCTGGGCAGCAGCGGCAGCGATTTCATCAGGCACAGCATGGTGGCTAGCGCTACCCCGCCAATGCTCAGGAACGTGATGCGCCAGCCCAGTGCCTCGCCCACCACACGGCCCAGCGGGATGCCCAGGACCATGGCCAGGGTAGTGCCGGTGGCCAGCAGGCCCAGCGCCTTGGCCTGCTGGCCCGGCGGCGCCACACGCACCGCCAGCGAGGCGGTGATGGACCAGAACACCGCATGCGCCAGGGCAATGCCGATACGGCTGACCAGCAGCATGGCGAAGCTCTGCGAAAGCCACGACAGCAAGTGGCTGACAATGAACACCAGAAACACGAACAGCAGCAGACGCCGCCGTTCGATGTTGCGGGTCAGCAACATCATGGGCAACGAGGCCAGCGCCACGATCCAGGCATAGATGGTCAGCATCAGGCCGACCTGGGCAGTGCTCATGTCGAAGCTGCGGCCAATGTCACTGAGCAGCGCCACCGGGACGAACTCGGTGGTGTTGAAAATGAAGGCCGCCAAGGCCAGGGCGATGACGCTCAGCCAGCTGCCGCTGCCCGTTGTGGGTGGCAGGTGTGTGGGTATGGGTCCGTTCATGGGTGGAAACCGCTTCTCCGCAGACAAAGCAACAGGTCGCACGCCAGCCACCCGCTTGCAGGGGTGCCAACGTACGTTTTGTTATGGATAGGAATGCCCGGCATGGTACGCGTCAAGCTGGGGCCTCACAACCGCAGGGCAGGCAGAAGGAGTACCATGCGCGCTTTGTGTGAAACGCGCGTGCAACAAGGAGCCCGATCCGCTCATGGACAAGCAGCACCCCCAGCAGCAGTGGCAGCAGGCAGTCATCGCCTATGCCCAGGCCGTCAACGACTACGTCGCGCAGGGCCGTGCGCACGGCTGGGACAACCTCGAAGAGCCGCAGGCACCCGCCACCGAACACCTGCTCGACGCCTGGCTGGCAGCCCTGCAGGCAGCCAACCGCCCTGGCATGGACGAACCGCAGCGTCAGGCATTTCGCGAGGCCTGGCCACCCGCACACCACCCCTTGATACCTATGCTCGAAGACCACGGCCAAGGCATCAGCCATGTCCTGCTGCTGGAAGATGGCAGCCTGCTGGCCCGCATCGGCATGCCTTACGACAAGGGCCAGGTGGTGCGTATCGATCACCATGGGGTAACCCCGGTCATCGGCATCGAACACTTTGGCCGTTGCCCGGCGCGGCGCTATTTCGCCCTGGCCAATGCCGAGGGCGTGCGTGTGACCGATGGCTGGGGCGGCCCGCAAGTGCAGCGCCTGGCCTGGCCTACCGGGCTGGAGGGGTTGCCGCCAGGCTACCCGTTCGAGCCGTTCGACCTGCCGCCCACACCGACCGCGCTGATCCCCTTCCCCGATGGCCAGCGAGTGCTGCTGGTGAGTGCCGAAGGTATCTTCGTGCTGGCCACTCAAGGTGCGACTCGCCTGCTGCCACAGCAGACACGCGTGCTCGATGAGTTGGCCGAGGGCACCGACCCGGACGACATCAGCCTGGGGTTGAGCATGGAGCATGGTGCGGTGTCGGCGGATGGCCGGCTGATCGTCGTGGGTGAGCAAGGCAGCCGACACCTTGTTCTGGACGAACGACTCAAGCCGCTGGCGCACATCGGCCCGGGCAGCGAATACCCGCACTTTGCCTTGTTCAACCGCGCGGGTGACCAGTTGATCGTCAATGCCTGCCATTTCTACAGCGGTGCCACGCTGGCCGTGAGGGTGGCAGACCTGCACGGGCTGAATACCGATTACTACAGCCAGGACCCGCGTACCCCGCTGGTGCAGGATGGCGCAAGGGTGTATGCGGGGGTTGCGCGCGATGGCGAGTACATTGTGGGTGATGCCTATGGCTACCTGCGGGCGTTTGGCGAAGAGGGTACGGAGCATTGGCAGCATTACCTGGGATCGACCATCAGTGCGATGGATATCAGCGCCGACGGACAGACGCTGGTAGCGGCGAGCCATGCGGGGGTTATTTCGGTGATTGCGCTGGATAGCGGGCGGCCCGAGTGGCAGATCGGTACCGGGGCGCACGGCGAGGTGCGGCGATGGTTGTTCTGGAAGGGCTGGGACAAGCCGATGGCCTGGTAAAACGGCTGCATCGGTGCTGCCTGTACGGGCCCCACCGCGCGCAAGCCCTACATCACCCCTGTGTAGGAGCGGGCTTGCCCGCGAAGAGGCCCGTACAGGCAGCCGATCCATCAGCCCTGTAACGTGGCCATGTCGATCACGAACCGGTACTTCACATCCCCGGCAATCATCCGCTCATAGGCCTGGTTGATGTTGCGGATATCCAGCATCTCGATATCGCAACGGATGCCGTGCTCGGCGCAGAAGTTCAGTACTTCCTGAGTCTCGGCAATCCCCCCGATCAACGACCCCGCCAGCACCCGGCGCTTCATCACCAGGTTGGCCGCATGCAATGCCGGGTCGATCGGTTCGATCAGGCCAACCAGGATGTGCACACCGTCGAACTTCAGCGTTTCCAGGTACGGGTTGAGGTCGTGCTGCACCGGAATGGTGTCGAGCAGGAAATCGAAACGGCCAGCAGCGGCGCGCATCTGCTCGGCATCGGTGGAGACGATCACATGGTCGGCCCCTTGGCGGCGCGCTTCCTCGGCCTTGGCCTGAGAGCGCGTGAACAGGGTCACTTCCGCACCCAGGGCCTTGGCCAGTTTGATGCCCATGTGGCCCAGGCCGCCCATGCCGAGGATGCCGATCTTGTGGCCCGGGCCAACGCCGTGGTGCTTGAGCGGCGAATAGGTAGTGATGCCGGCACACAGGATAGGTGCAGCGCTGGGCAGGTCCATGCCGGCCGGTATGCGCACCACGAAGTGCTCGCTGACCACGATGCTGCTGGAATACCCCCCCATGGTGTTGCTGCCATCGACCCGGTCCGGGGTGGCGTAGGTCATGGTCGGGCCTTCGAGGCAATACTGTTCCAGGTCCTTGGCGCAGGCTTCACAGGTACGGCACGAGTCGACCATGCAGCCGACGCCCACCAGGTCACCGACCTTGTGCGTGGTGACTTTGTCGCCCACCGCCGTGACCCGGCCGATGATCTCGTGGCCCGGCATCAGCGGGTACACGGCAATGCCCCATTCGTTGCGCGCCTGGTGGATGTCGGAGTGGCACACGCCGCAGTACAGGATGTCGATGGCGACGTCATCCGGGCGCGGGCTGCGGCGTTGGAACGTCATGGGGGCCAGGGGGCTGGTGGGGGTTTGAGCGGCATAACCGATGGCGGTATACATGCAGGGCCTCGCAGTGAAGTGAAACGATTCAGGCGACGCATTTTGCGCGTCGTTCGCCGCCTCGCCCACGGCTGATTCTCCGGCATGCATGCCTGATTCTACGAAGATGCCAAGCTATAGCTGGCGCCACGCCCTCAATCTGCGATGATCAAGCTGTCTGATTCTCTGCCCTTGGTCCACCATGCAACTGACCCGTCACGTCGATGCCAATGCGCCGCTCTGCTCACTGATCCGCAGCCTCACCACGCGCCCGGGCTTCGTGCCCACCCTCCTGCCCCAGGTGCAGGTGCTGAGCTGGGACCACTATGTGGCCAGCAGCCCACAGATCTACGAACCCAGCCTCATGATCCTGGCCCAGGGCAGCAAGCTGGCACGCCTGGGGCCGCGCACCCTGGAGTACGGCGCCGGGCATTACCTGGTGCAGGCGTTGTCGGTGCCGTTCATGTGCGAAACCTTCGCCACCCCTGACGCGCCATTGCTGGGCGTGGCGGTGGGCATCGACCGTGGCGTGCTGGGCGAGTTGGTGCAGAGCATGGGCTTGGCACCGGACGCTGAAGTGCAGGCGCAAACACCGCAATCGATGACCTCCGCAGCACTGGATGCGCCAATGCGCGAAAGTGTGGAACGGCTGCTGCACTGCCTGCAGGACCCGCTTGACGCCAAGGTACTGGGCCCGGCGCGCGTACGCGAGGTGCTGTATACCGCGCTGCGCGGCCCGCAGGCCGGTGTGTTGCGGGCACTGGTGGAGCAACAGGGGCACTTCGCCCGCATCGGTGCCGCCCTCGCCCACCTGCGCGAGCACTACGCCGAGCCGCTGAGCGTGGAGGCACTGGCCGCGCGGGCCAACATGAGCGTTTCGACCTTCCATGAACACTTCAAGCGCTGCACCGACATGGCACCGATGCAGTACCTCAAGCGCTTGCGGCTACTCAAGGCGCAGCAGATGCTGATCGGCGAAGGCCTGGGCGTGGCACAGGCTGCGCACCGGGTGGGCTATCAGAGTACCTCGCAGTTCAGCCGCGAGTACAAGCGCCAGTTCGAGCGCAGCCCAGGGGATGAATTGCCTTACCAAAGCATGCCGGTGTAATCACCCGATCTGAACAGCCCCTGCAGGTACGCATCCGGGACAAGGCGTTTTTCGCCCGGCGGGTCAGCCCGCCAGCGGCCACTGCGCCAATGGCCAGTAAGCCCCCTTGCGCGACTCGTAAAGCGTGAAGTGTCGCGCGGTGAGGTAAAACTCCGGCGCGCTACTGGCCTCGGGCGGCTGCCCGCGGTAATCCCTGGACAGGGTCAAGTGTGGCCGATACTCACGGTTGGCCGCCTCCACCCCCAACGGCAGCAGTGCCTGCTGCAAGCCGTACACCAGTTGCAACAGGGCTGGCGGTGTCTGCTGTGGCTCCAGCACCAGCGCGCCGGCCCGCTGCCACACCTGCAAGCGGTCAAGCAGAAGCCGCGGTGCCATGGCCGGCAATGCCAGTTGATCGACTGCCGCACAGATCGCAGGCACCTGGGCGGTATCTACATCGCCGAGGAACAGCAGCGTGACATGGAAGTTGGCCGCCGGCACCGGTTTGCCGCTGCGCAGGTTCAGCCCGCGTCGCCACTGGGCCAGGTCACGGCGCTGCGCGTCGCTGACCGGCAAGGCGAAGAACAGCCGCTTGAACGGGCTACCGCTGGGGCGTATATCCTGAACCATACAAACTCCCTGACATGAAACGTTTGCGCAAGACTGTAGGGTATTACACCAATGTCGCCCCGCAGTTTGGTAACAATAAGTACAAACTGCCCCCATGATTGTTTATGCTGGCGGGCTCATGCCTCGGCGCATGGCCATTTTTCGACAAGTAAACGTCCATGAAAATTGCACTCGTACTTATCTTCGTCTTCTCGATCGCCTATGTTCACCTGCGCGGTCGGGTTCGCCACAAGCTGACTCGCCAGCTGGGCGACCACTCCAGCTTCCTGGCCCCGATCAACAGCTTCCTGTACCTGTTCTCCAAACACCCGGCCAAGCCCTACCTGCCGGTCGAGGCCTTTCCAGAACTGAAACCGCTGCAGGACCACTGGCAGGAGATCCGTGAGGAAGGCCGCCAGTTGCTGCACGTAGGCGAAATCAAGAAATCCGACAATTACGATGACGTCGGTTTCAACTCGTTCTTCAAGACCGGCTGGAAACGTTTTTACCTGAAGTGGTATGGCGAAAGCCACCCGTCGGCAATGGCCCTTTGCCCACGCACGACCGAGCTGCTGCAAGGCATCGGCACGGTCAAGGCCGCCATGTTCGCTACCCTGCCTCCGGGAGCCAAGCTGGTGCGCCACCGTGACCCGTATGCCGGCTCGTACCGCTACCATCTGGGCCTGGATACCCCGAATGACGACGGCTGCTACATCGACGTGGACGGCGAGAAATACGCATGGCGCGATGGTGAGGGGGTGATCTTTGACGAAACCTACATCCACTATGCAGCCAACACCACCGAGCACAACCGCATCATCCTGTTCTGCGACGTCGAACGCCCGCTCAAGTACCGCTGGGCAACCGCGTTCAACCGCTGGTTCAGCCGTAACGTGATGGCCGCTGCCGCTGCGCCCAACGATGCCAGCGACAAGACCGGTGGCATCAACCGCCTGTTCACCCGCATCTACAAGATCCGCGAACGTGGCAAGGCGCTGAAGAAGCGCAATCGCCTGCGCTACTACCTGGAAAAATGGGCAGTGGTCGCGGCGTTGGTGCTGGTGTTCATCTACATCTGAAGGCTCAACGCAGGCCACTGTACGAGTGACCTGCGTTTACCCACCAAAGTACCGCCTCGCACGTGCCACGCTTCGACTAGCCTGAAAGCTCCACTCGCAACCTCCCAAGGTGAAGACGATGAGCATGATGGACTGGGACGCCTACCGTAAGCAGTTGATGGCCGGCATCGGCGATCTCAAGCAACTCTCCCCCGACACCGTAGCCGGCTACATGACCGCCAGCGGTGCAGGCGCCAAAACCAACCACCTGGATGCCAAGACCCGCGAGCTGATCTCCTTGGCCGTGGCTGTGACCACCCGCTGCGACGGCTGTATCGCCGTGCATTCGCAGCAGGCCGTCAAAGCGGGTGCCAGCCGCGAGGAAATTGCCGAGGCCCTCGGCGTGGCCGTGGCCATGAACGCCGGTGCCGCGCTGGTGTACTCGGCCCGCGCAATGGACGCGGTGGGCAAGGCCAACGGTTGAGCACAAACGGCGTCGCCGCCCTTGCGCGACGGCGCCGAGCCACCCAGACTGGGCGGCTCACCCCGCGCAGGAACCCGCATGATCCACATTCGCCCCATGACGCCGGAAGATTTTGATCGTTTCTGGCCCACCTTCCAGGCCATTGTCCAAGCCCGTGAAACCTACGCTTTCGACCCGGCGCTGAGCTTCGAACAGGCGCGCCAGCTGTGGCTGGAGCTGCCCTTGCACACGCTGTTGGCCGAAGAAGATGGCGAGCTACTGGGGTCGTATTACCTCAAGCCCAATGCTGCCGGGCCTGGTGCGCATGTAGGCAATTGCGGCTACATGGTCTGCGAACAGGCGCGCGGCCGGGGCGTGGCGCGCTTGATGTGCGAGCACTCGCAAAAGCTGGCGCGCCAGGAAGGCTTTCTGGCATTGCAGTTCAACTCGGTGGTAGCCACTAACGCAGTGGCCGTGGCGCTATGGCACAAGCTGGGCTTTGAAACAGTCGGCCGTTTGCCCAAGGCCTACCGTCATGCCCGCCTGGGGCTGGTGGACTGCCTGGTGATGTACAAGTGGCTGGCGGATGAGCCGGTGGTGGAGAAGCCGCCGCTGCTGATCGGGCGCAAGAACATCGAGGCACGGGTATCGCGCCGCCGCGGGCGCTAGCGATTTCAGGCAAGCCTGCCTTCACACCAAGCTCGTCAAGCTGGGGCCTGATGTTCATGCCACATTTGGTCTCGGCGCCGCAAAAACGCACAACCTGTTGTTTTTTCTCAGCATTCACAGCACGCCAACATTTGACGCCCCAGCATTTCAGTGGTCAGATGCGCGCCAGTTTCAGGTGCCCTGCGCCGCCGCGCGCAGGGTGAAACGGGAAACCGGTGCGTCGTGTTGCCCACGACAAGTCCGGTGCTGCCCCCGCAACGGTAAGCGAGCGAACCCTTCGAAATACCACTGTGCTCAAGCATGGGAAGGTGAAGGTTTCATGCCCCTCGCAAGCCCGGAGACCGGCCTGGAGCTTCACTTGGCAACCCGCGGTGGGCGGGCGCAGGCCGGAATCCGTGCGCGCGCCTGCCTGCATGGTTCGCCTTTGCGTGTTTTCCACCGGGATCCATTCATTCCTGCAGCAGTGGAACGACATGTCCCGTATGTTCAAACTTCACCCCCTGGCGGCCTGCCTGGCCGTTGCCCTGCCGACGCTGGCTGATGACCGCGACCCGCAGCCTCTGGCCCTGCCTTCCACGGCCATCACCGACACCCAGGACAACCGCACCATCGACCTGGCCACGCCGACCCAGGCCGGCTCGCGCCTTGGCCTCAGCGCCCTGGAAACACCGGCCAGCACCAGCAGTATCAGCGAACGGCAGATTCAGCAGCGCAACAACATCACGGTGCAGGATGCAGTGACCCGCTCGCCGGGCATTACTTTCGTCGGCTCCCCGGGAGACGGCGGTACAGGCCTGTCTGCCCGCGGCTTTGCCGGCCACAGCTCAGTGATGACCCTGTTCGACGGCGCGCGCCTGTACACCGGTGCCGGCACACAGACCTTCCCGGTCGACCCGTGGATGGTCGAACGCATCGAGGTGATTCGCGGCCCGGCCTCGGTACTGCATGGCGAAGGCGCCACCGGCGCAGTGATCAACGTGATCCCGAAAAAACCTTTTGCCGGCGAGGTGCGCAACCACCTGCGACTGGGTTACGGCTCGTGGGACCGCCAGCAGCTCGGCCTGGACAGCGGCGGCAGCCTCAGCGAGCGCCTGAGCTACCGCCTGACGCTGAACCAACAGGCCGGCAATGGCTGGGTCGACCGCACCGCTTCACGTAGCCTGGCCCTGAGCGCCGCGCTGCGTTTTGACGCCAGTGATGACCTCAGCTTCACGCTGGCCCATGACCGCGGCGATGCACAACCTGCCAACTACTACGGTACCCCGCTGATCGACGGCCACTACCGCAGCAGCCTGCGCAAAAAGAACTACAACGTGCAGAACGATGTGCAGCAGTACGTTGATGAATGGACCCGGCTCACGACCGACTGGGCGCTGAACGACCAGCTCGGCGCCAGCAACCAGCTGTACTACATCAAAAGCCGCCGCCACTGGCGCAACGCCGAGGACTACAGCTGGAACGCCGGGCGTCAGCAGTTGCTGCGCGGCAGCTACCTGGAAATCAAGCACAACCAGGAACAGTTCGGCGACCGTCAAACCTTCACCTTCGACCACACCCTGTTCGGCCTGGACAGCAAGACCGTGCTCGGTGCCGAATACAACAAGGTGCGCTTCAACGTCGACAGCAATTCACCCTACAACGATGTCGGCGGCGACTACCTCGACCCATGGCAGCCGCAGCCCGGCGGGTTCCATAGCGCCTCGCCGTTGCGGCCGCAAACGCTCTCGACCACCCATACCTTTGCCCTGTTTGCCGAGAACCGCCTGCAATTGAGCGATCGCCTGTCTTTGGTTACCGGCGTGCGTCGCGACCAGAACCACATCGACCGCAACAACTTGATCAACGACAGCCGTAGCGATCGCAGCCTGCAAGGGGGCAACTGGCGCGTCGGGCTGGTGTACGCAATCAGCGACGACCTGTCGTTGTACGGCCAGTACTCAACCAGCGAGGATGGGGTCAACAACCTCATCAGCCTCAGCCCCGCGCAGATGAACTATGACCTGACCGAGGCGAAGCAGACCGAGGTCGGCCTCAAGCAGCGCTTTTGGGAGGGGCGCGGCGAATGGACGCTTGCCGCCTACCACATCGTCAAGAAAAAGCTGCTGGTGGACGACCCCATCACGCACGAGAAGCAACAAGCCGGGCAGCAGACCTCCGATGGCCTGGAAGCGACGCTGGAGCTGGCCCTGGCCCATCAGTGGCAGGTGTCGGCCAACGCATCGCTGGTACGCGCCAAGTACGACGACTTCGACGAAATGGTCGGCGGCCTGCCGCAGAATCGGGCAGGCAACCGGCCGGCCAACGTGCCACGGCGTACCGCCAACCTTTGGTTGAGCAAAGGCTTCGGCCAGCAGGTGGAGGCTGGCATTGGGGCGCGCTATGTGGATGAGCGTTATGCCGATACCGCCAATACCCAGAGCGCCCCCGGGTACACCGTGGTCGATGCCAACATCGCCTGGCAGGTGATGCCGGATGTGAAGGTGGGGTTGCAGTTGAACAACCTGTTCGATCGCGAGTATGTGCAGTCGGCGTTCAGCGGGCAGCAGTGGTTGATGGGGATACCGCGGTCGTACTTCGCGACGGTGGATTACAGCTTCTGATCTGGGTGGTTTGTGCCGCGAAGAGCCCGGCACAGGCCACACAAAAACCTCTATTCCCTTTTAGCGTATTGTTATACGATAACGTTTCACATGAAATTCATTCCTATTAGACAACCCATGACAAGTGCCAGCGCCACGCCCACGCTGATCACCCAGCGCCTGCAGAGCATCGATGCCCTGCGCGGCCTGGTGATCCTGTTCATGCTCCTGGACCATGTCCGCGAGACTTTCCTCCTGCACCGCCAGGTCAGCGACCCCATGGCCATCGACACCACGGAACCGGCGCTTTTCTTCAGCCGCACCCTCGCCCACCTGTGTGCGCCTGTGTTCGTCCTGCTGACCGGCCTGTCGGCCTGGCTGTATGGCGAGAAGCATCAGGGCCGTGGCGACGTCTCGGCGTTCCTGTTCAAACGCGGGCTGTTCCTGGTGGTGCTGGAGTTCACCCTGGTCAACTTCGCCTGGACCTTCCAGTTGCCCCCGAGCGTGATCTACCTGCAAGTGATCTGGGCCATCGGCGTCAGCATGATCGCCCTGTCGCTGCTGGTGTGGCTGCCACGCGCCGCACTGCTCGCCCTGGGCGCCAGCATCGTCGCCGGCCACAACCTGCTCGACGGCCTGCACTTTGGCGTGGATTCAGCCCTGCATGTGCCGTGGGCAATCCTGCATGATCGCGGCTGGCTGGCGTTTTCCGAAAACCTGCACCTGCGCACGTCTTACCCGGTGCTGCCGTGGATCGGCGTCATCGCCTTGGGTTACGGCCTGGGGCCCTGGTTCGCCCGCGGCAGCGATGCCGGGCAACGCCAGCAACACCTGCTGGCGGCTGGTTTGCTCGCGCTGCTTGGCTTTGTCCTGCTGCGCATGTTCAACGGTTACGGTGAGGCGCCGTGGAGCGGTTACCCAACCTTCACGCAAACCCTGATGAGCTTCTTCAACATCACCAAATACCCACCGTCGCTGCTGTTCCTGACCCTGACCCTGGGCTGCGGCCTGTTGTTGTTACGCGCGTTCGAACGGGCCGGCCTGGCGCGCTGGATCACTGCCCTGGCGGTGTTCGGTGCGGCACCGATGTTCTTCTACCTGCTGCACCTGTATGTGCTGAAGCTGCTGTACCTGGCCTGCGTGGCGCTATTCGGGCTCAACCATGGCGACTACTTCGGTTTCAACGGTGTTGCAGCGATATGGCTGGGCGCAGTACTGCTGGCGGTTTCGCTGTACCTGCCGGTGCGCGGGTTCGCCCGACTGAAGCAGCGCCGCCGTGACATCCGTTGGCTGAAGTACTTCTGAAAAGCGTTTTCACCTGGCGACGCGATGGTCTACCATGCGGGCCGCCGGTTTCCACCACGGAACTAACAGGGAATCCCAGGCCTGCCAATACGGGCCAAACGGAACTGCCCCCGCAACTGTAGGTGCCGAGCCTGCTCCATCAATGCCACTGGGCCTGCCGCCCGGGAAGGCCGGAGCCGGGCCGTGACGCACCAGTCAGGAGACCTGCCGGCCTACATTCACCAACCGGCGGGGTGTCCGGGATTGGCCATCCGTGTTGCCCCGGCCACCCGCTGGGCCTCGGCGATGCCTGTCCGTGCGTTCCTCACCAGAACTGTCCGATAGGAGATCGCCCAGCATGCTGCCCCGTTTCGCCACCCTGCTCGCTGGCCTAGGCTTCACTGGCCTGGCCCAGGCCGCTGCCACCCACTATCCGCTGACGGTCGACAACTGCGGCAAGCCGCAGGTTTTTGCCCAGGCGCCGCAGCGCGCCGTCACCATCGGCCAGGCCGGTACCGAGCTGCTCTATGCCCTGGGGCTGGGTGACAAGCTGGCGGGCACCTCGCTGTGGTTCAACAATGTATTGCCGGAATACCAGGCGGTGAACGCCAAGGTGCCGCGCCTGGCCGACAACGACCCCAGCTTCGAGGCGGTGGTCGGCAAGCGCCCGCAACTGGTCGCGGCGCAGTTCGAATGGATGGTCGGTACCCAGGGCGTGGTCGCCACCCGCGAGCAGTTCGATGAGCTGAAGATCCCCACCTACGTGCTGCCATCGGACTGCGAGGGCAAGGACAACCTGGTCGGTGCAGACGGCACCCGCCTGCAAGCGTTCCAAGTAAACAGCATCTACAAGAGCGTCAGCCAACTGGCCGAGATCTTCGACGTTCAGGAGCGCGGCGCGGCCCTGAACGCCGAGTTGCAAGGGCGCCTCGACAGCGCCAGGGCACAACTGGCCGGCAAGGACCTGTCGGCAACTTCGGCGCTGTTCTGGTTCTCCAGCGCCGACCTTGACATCGACCCCTATGTGGCCGGCCGCCAAGGTGTCGCCGATTTCATGCTGCGCACCCTCGGTGTGCGCAACGTGGTCGAGTCCAGCGAAGAATGGCCAAGCGTAGGCTGGGAAACCCTGGCCAAGGCCAATCCGACCTGGCTGATCATCGCGCGTATGGACCGCCGCCGTTTCCCCGCCGACGACTACCAGAAAAAACTCGAATTCCTGCGCAGTGACCCGGTAACCCGCAACATGGACGCGGTGAAGCACGACCGCATCATTATCCTCGACGCTGACGCCATGCAGGCCGGCATTCGCCTGTTCCGCGGCGTGCAGACGCTGTCCACGGCCTTCGCCAGCGGTAAAGCAGCCCCGTGATGAACCGCCTGTTACCCTGCATCGCGGTTGCCCTGGCCGCTCTGTTGGCCGCCCTGCTGGCCGGTACCGCCATTGGCGAAACCAACCTGTCGCCCAGCGTGGTTGGCCAGGTGCTGGCCAACCACCTGTGGCAAGCCGATTACCCGGTGGACCCGATCGACGCCGGCATCATCTGGAACTACCGCCTGACCCGCACCCTGGTCGCCGCCGCTTGCGGCGCCGGGCTGGCCACCTGCGGTGTCATCCTGCAGGCGATGTTGCGCAACCCACTGGCCGAGCCCTACCTGCTGGGGCTGTCTGCCGGCGCCTCGACCGGCGCGGTACTGGTCGGCCTGCTGGGGCTGGGTAGCCTGGCATTAAGCATGTCTGCTGGGGCCTTCATCGGCGCCGGGGCCGCATTCGCCCTGGTGCTGGTGCTGGCCCGCGCGGCCGGCCCCAGCAGCAACAATGCACAGGTCATCCTTGCCGGTATCGCCGGCTCGCAGCTGTTCAATGCACTGACCGCCTTCCTGATCACCAAGTCAGCCACCGCCGAGCAGGCGCGCGGCATCCTGTTCTGGCTGCTGGGCAACCTGAGCGGCGTGCGCTGGCCTTCGGTGTGGCTGGCCGTACCGGTGGCGATTTTCGGCTTGCTGGTGTGCCTGTGGCATCGCCGTGCGCTGGATGCCTTTACCTTCGGTGCCGATTCGGCCGCCTCGCTGGGCATCCCGGTGCGGCGCACCCAGTTGCTGCTGATCAGTTGTGCAGCGCTGGTGACGGCTGTGATGGTGTCCATTGTCGGCGCCATCGGTTTTGTCGGGCTGGTTATACCCCATGCCCTGCGCCTTCTGCTCGGCCCCGGGCACAGCCGTCTGTTGCCCGCCAGCGCACTGGGTGGTGCGCTGTTTCTGATTGTGGCGGACATTCTTTCGCGCACGCTGATCACCGGCCAGGTGATCCCGGTGGGCGTGGTTACGGCGCTGATCGGTGCCCCGGTATTCGCGCTGATTCTGGTCAGCCGACGGGGGCGCCCATGACAGCCATGACCGCTGTTCGCATCCCCCCGCTGGCCTGCCATGGGCTGGGGTTGCAACTGGCCGGCACTACCGTGCTCAGCGCTATCGATCTCAGCGTTGTCGCCGGTGAAACCCTGGGCATCGTCGGCCCCAACGGCTCGGGTAAGTCCTCGCTGTTGAAGTTGCTGGCAGGGCTGCGCAAACCCGCCTGCGGCAGCGTGCAGCTCCTGGGTGAGCCACTGGCACAGATGCCCCGCCGCCGTGTTGCCCAAGCGCTGGCACTGGTCGAGCAACAGGCCGACACACTCGATGCGATCAGCGTGTTCGACGCGGTTGCCTTGGGCCGCACGCCGTGGCTCTCGGCCCTGGCACCGTTCTCCCGGCAGGACTGCGCCATCGTCGAGCAAGCCCTGGCCGACCTCGACGCCCTGCACCTGCGCACGCGCCTGTGGGGGTCGCTGTCCGGTGGCGAGCGCCAGCGTGTGCACATCGCCCGTGCGCTGGCCCAACGGCCGCAGGTGCTGCTGCTGGACGAACCGACCAACCACCTGGACATTCAGCATCAGCTAAGCCTGCTGCAACAAGTGCAGGCGCTGCCGGTCACCACCCTGGTAGCGCTGCATGACCTCAACCAGGCGCTGACCTGCGACCGTGTCGCGGTTCTCGACAAGGGCCGTCTGGTCGCCCTCGGCAACCCCTTCGAAGTGCTTACCCCCGAGCGCCTGTTGAGCACCTTCGGCGTCCACGCCCACTACCTCACCGACCCTTTCGACGGCGCGCGCATCCTGCGCTTTCGCGCCCCCTGAACCTGGTAGCCTTGCCCATGCTGTTGCGCCCTGTCGCCCTGCTGCTCACCAGCACCCTGCTTGCCCCGACCGCACTGGCCGAAGTGCATGAAGTGAAAATGCTCAACCGTGGCAGCGACGGCGCCATGGTCTACGAGCCTGACCACTTGCGCATTGCCCCCGGCGACAGCGTGCGCTTCCTGCCGAGCCACAGCGGGCATAATGCCGCCAGCGTGGCGGGCCTGCTACCCACCGGTGCCGAGCCGTTCAAGAGCAAGCTGAACCAGCCGTTCGAGCACACCTTCCGCGTGCCGGGCGTATACGGTATCCAGTGCATTCCGCACGTGGCCATGGGCATGGTCATGGTGATCCAGGTCGGTGATGCGCCTACCGCCGAATTGCCGGCCAGCTTGCCGGCGCGGGCCAAAGCCCGCTTTGCCGCACAGTTGCAAAAACTCGGGGCCGGGCAGTGAGGCGGCTATTCGGGCCGCTCACACCCTGGCCGGCTCCGCCCCGTTGCACAGCAATGGCTTTACCGAGGATGGCACCTGGAACCTCATCAACCGCCGTGCGTTCGACCCAGTGACCCAGGGCGCGATCTTCATCGCCAATAGGCACGTTCCCACAGGTCAGCGTAATCGCAACTGCATGTGCGTGGTCTGCCACACCGGGTCCTGCTCCACATCCACCACCGTGAAGCCTTGCCGCTCCCAGAACGCAATGGCACCCGGCAGAAACGGATGAGTATGCAAGTAAAGGCAGTCCAAGCCCGCTTGCATCGCCCGTTCGCGCAAGGCACCAAACAAGGCAGCCGCCAGGCCATGCCTGCGGTAGGCCGGCAACACGAACAGCCGCACCACCTCGACTACCCGCTCTGCGCGGTAATCAAGCTGGGCAAAGCGATGGTCATAGGGCAAGTAACCGATCACCGCGACCAGCCGCCCACCCTCACGGGCTTCCAGAAAGCAGCCCGCACCGTCCAGGTAAGTGTCGGCGAAATGCGCCAGGTCACGCGGCAAGGGTGCGTTGGCGAGCATCGGGAAAAGCGCGCGCCGGGCGCTGTCGACAAACGCCAGCACTTCGGCAATGGCGTCACGCGCCACAGGTTGCAGGGTCCAGTTCGGCATCGGGCTATTGCCAGTGTGGTTGGGAGCGCACGGTTCTACCGCAGCGTGCCGCACAAGGCAAATCACAGGGCTCGTCGTGGCAAGGCGGACATCGGTATAATCGGCAGTCTTCACTGCCCGACCAGGCCACACCATGCCTCGCCTCCCGAAGTTGCTGTTACCCCTGTTGCTGGCTGCTGCATTCACCGCCTGCGACCAGAAACCCTCCCGTGAAGATCAGATCCTCAGCCAGCTGCCGCTGCAGGACGCCTACACGCACAACATCGAGCGCATGTCCGCGCTGCTGGGCCGCACTCACCCGCAGCTGTCGCAAGCGACCATTCAGGACGTACTGCGCAAGCACCTCACCGTCGAGGACCAGCGCCGGGACCTGTTCCGCCTGTACAGCGAAAAAAACTTCAGCGACGCCGAATTCGCCACCATCGTCGCCGCCACCCAGGACCCCGCCAAAGCTCGCGCCCTGGAAGACACCGAAGCCGGCAAACGCTTGAGCGAAAAACTCACCGCCCTGATGCGCGAAACCGCCCGCGATGTGAACGTGCAAGCCTTGGTGGAGCAGCGTATGCAAGAGGTGGAAGATGAGCTTGATGCGCTGGACAAAGCAGGCTCTTGACCGCTGCCCGGCAAGGTAACTTCTGTTCAGCCGCCCTTTACGATCACCCGAGGTCAGGATTGACACACACCAAGCATGGATTGCGCCTGGATCTACGTACACTCATTCTGGTGCTCTGCGCCCTTACCGCAGTGGTCATGCTGTGCGCCAGCTATTTCGCCAGCTACCGGGTGCAGCGCCAGCTATTGATCGACAATGCCCTGGAAGCCAACCGGGTGTATGCGACCAAGCTGGCCAGCATCACCGAAACCTTCATTGGCAACGCCTTGCAGCAACTGATGTTCAGCGCCGGCGTGCAAAGCCGGCAGTTGAGCGACACCACAGCGCTGCAGTTGGAAACCGACCGCGTACTGGGCCAGAGCATGGCCTTCAACTCCACCTTCGTGATCGATGCCAACGGTGTACTGCTGGCAGTATCCCCCGCCCCGCTACGCCACCTGCTCGGCACCCACGTGCAGTCGCCCGGTGCTCTGGAAGCCCTGCGCGAACGCCGTCCACTGGTTTCCACGCCCTACCTGTCGGCGGCCGACAACCTGGTGGTAGCCTTATCGCAACCCATTTTCGACAGCAACGGCAACTACCTGGGGTATGTGGGTGGCAGCCTGTACCTGCGTGAACGCAACATCCTCAACAGCCTGCTGGGCGAGCATTTCTACAAGGACGGTTCGTACCTGTATGTGGTCGACCGCAACCGACGCCTGCTGTACCACCCCCATAGCGAGCGGGTAGGCACGGTGGTGGAGGGCAATGCGCTGGTCGACCAGTTGGCGACACTGGACAGCGGTACCCGGCAACTGACCAATAGCCTGGGCGTGGAAATGCTCGCCGGCTTCGCCACCGTCCCCAGCGCCGGCTGGGGCGTGGTAGCGCAGCAGCCCTTGGTGCAGACGGTGGCGCCGTTGCACCATCTGGTGCTGAACGTGATCGCCAGTTCGGCGCCCTTGGCGCTGGTTGGCAGCCTGCTGCTGTGGTGGCTGGCCCGTACCATCGCCCGACCGCTCTGGAAGCTTGCCGCCGGTGCCCGCACGATGGACCGCGCCGCTACCGCCGAGCACTTGCATCAGGTGCGGGCCTGGTACTTCGAGGCGGCAGAGCTCAAGCGCGCGTTGCTGTTCAGCCTGAACTTGCTGCAAGAGCGTATCGGCCGGCTCAATCGGGACGCCCAGACCGATCCGCTGACCGGCCTGGGCAACCGCCGCAGCCTGGAAATCAGCCTGTCGTTACTGGAGGCTGAAAACCGGGAGTTTGCAGCCATTGCGCTGGATATCGACCACTTCAAGCGGATAAATGACAGCCATGGACACGAAGTGGGCGACCAGGTGCTGCGCCAGCTGGCGGAGCTCATGCGCCGTTGTTGCCGCGAGGGCGACCTGCTGTGTCGCACCGGTGGCGAGGAGTTCCTGATATTGCTGCCTGGGGCCACCCTGAACGTGGCGGCCGCGGTGGCCGAACGGTTGCGTGTGACCGTACAGGATATGCCGGTGGAACCGGTGGGCGCCGTGACGATTTCGCTGGGGGTGACGCACTGGGATGGCGAGACTCACGGCGAGCCCATGAACGCATTGGGCGAGGCTGACCGGGCGCTTTACCGGGCCAAGCAGGAGGGGCGCAACCGGGTCGCTTTTGCCTGAACGTCTTGAGTTGTCTGCAGGGGGCGGGCTTGCCCGTGAAATGCCGTTACAGGCAACGATGAATCGGTGGCTTGTAACAATTCCTGTCATAAAACTGCAGTGTTTCAGTCATAGGATTGACCCCGACCTGACATTTTCACTTCATGGATGAGCGTCTCATGCGTCGTGTGGTTTTCAATCAGAAAGGTGGCGTCGGCAAATCCAGCATTGCCTGCAACCTCGCCGCAGCCAGTGCCGCCGAGGGCTACCGGACCTTGCTGGTCGACCTCGACCCGCAGGCCAATGCCACCTTCTACCTCACCGGGCTGGTCAACGACACCATTCCTGCCGGCATCGCCGACTTCTTCCGCCAGACCTTGTCGCCGGTTACCGCCGCCGGCAAGAAGCACCGCGTGGCCATCACCGAAACCCGCTACCGCAACCTGCACCTGGTCACCGCCAGCCCTGACCTCAGCGACCTGCAAAGCAAGCTGGAGAGCAAGTTCAAGATCAACAAGCTGCGCAAGTTGCTGATAACGCTGAGCGAGGACTATGAGCGAATCTACATCGACACCCCACCCGCGCTGAACTTCTACACCTTCAGCGCGCTGGTGGCGGCCGAGCGTCTGTTGATTCCGTTCGACTGCGACAGTTTCTCGCGCCAGGCCCTGCACAGTGTCATGGCCGAGGTCGAAGAACTGCGCCAGGACCACAACCCCGCGCTGGTGGTGGAAGGTGTGGTGGTCAATCAGTTCGCCGGGCGCACGGCGCTGCACCAGGCCTTGGTCGATCAACTGCGCAACGAAGGCATGCCGGTATTGCCGGTGTACCTGAGCAGTTCGATCAAGATGCGCGAATCGCACCATGCCTCGGTGCCATTGGTGCATTTGGCGCCGCGGCATAAACTGGCTCTGGAATTCATCGATTTGCTGGATGTGCTTGAGCGTGCGGCCTGACAGGCCGTTGGGGGTACTCCAGCTGTAACCTGCTGGACCGGTCGAATCAGGTATACCGAGGTCGCCCTCGACAAAGCGCGTTGCAGCGCTCGGCTATCTACTGGCAAGCACAATAACGATGGCGCGGCCCGACTGCGCCACTTTCAACATGGCTGCCAAAGGAAACCGGAGAGCACCCGCATGTCCGCACATCATGAGGTATCCCCCGCCACCCTGCGCAGGGTGATTGCCGCTTCGGCCATCGGCAATTTCGTCGAATGGTTCGACTTCGCCGTGTACGGCTTTCTCGCCACGCTGATCGCCAGCCAGTTTTTCGCCAGCGAAGACGCCAGCGTAGCCTTGCTCAAAACCTTCGCGGTGTTCGCCGTGGCCTTCGCCCTGCGTCCCTTGGGCGGCATCGTCTTCGGCGCCTTGGGCGACCGCCTGGGACGCAAGCGCATCCTGTCGCTGACCATCTTGCTGATGGCCGGCTCCACCACGTTGATCGGCCTGCTGCCGACCTACGCCAGTATCGGCCTGGCAGCCCCGGCGCTGCTGACCCTGGCCCGCTGCCTGCAGGGTTTTTCTGCCGGTGGCGAATATGCCGGGGCCTGCGCCTACCTGATGGAGCACGCGCCTGACAACAAGCGCGCCTTTTATGGCAGCTTCGTGCCTGTGTCGACCTTTTCCGCCTTTGCCTGTGCGGCGGTGATCGCGTATGGCCTGGAAGCCAGCCTGTCGACCGAGGCGATGAATGCCTGGGGTTGGCGCATTCCGTTCCTGATTGCAGCACCGCTGGGCCTGGTCGGCCTGTACCTGCGCTGGCGCATGGAAGAAACCCCGGCGTTCCGCGAAGCCGTCGCCCAGGGCAAGGAGCACGAGCATTCACCGCTGAAGGAAACCCTGCGCCACCATGGCCGGGTCATTCGCAACCTGGGGGCGTTCATTTCGCTGACCGCATTGTCGTTCTACATGTTCACCACCTACTTCGCCACCTACCTGCAACTGGTCGGCAACCTGACCCGCGCGCAGTCACTGCTGGTAACCACCGTGGCCCTGCTGTTCGCTGCGGTCGGCTGCCCGCTGGCCGGGGCATTTTCGGACCGGGTGGGGCGACGCAAGACCATCGGCTTTACCTGCCTGTGGGTGATGCTGTGCGTGTTCCCGGCGTACTGGCTGGCCAGCTCTGGCTCGATGTCGGGTGCGCTGCTGGGGGTGATCCTGCTCGCGGTGGGGGCATTGTGCAGCGGCGTGGTTACCGCAGCCTTGCTCTCGGAAAGCTTCCCTACCCGTACCCGCTACACCGCTTCGGCAATTACCTACAACGTGGCCTACACGCTATTTGGCGGCACAGCGCCGCTGGTGGCAACCTGGCTCATCGGACAGACCGGCAGCAGCCTGGCACCGGCGTTCTACCTGGTGGTGATTGCGCTGGTGGCGTTGGTGGGCGGGTTGGCGTTGCCGGAAACGTCGCGGATTTCTTTGCATGACGACCTGGGTGTGGACGGTGTACGGGCTGGTGCCCGAAGGGCCGTTTGAGGTTGTTGGGGCTGCCTTGCAGCCCCACGTACTCAGCCTTCCTGCTGCTCATCCCGCCGATACGCCCACTGATACAACGCCGGCAACACCAGCAACGTCAGCGCGGTAGAAGACAAGATCCCACCAATCACCACCGTCGCCAGTGGCCGCTGCACCTCTGCCCCGGTCCCGGTGGCCAAGGCCATCGGTATGAACCCCAGCGAGGCCACCAGCGCCGTCATCAGTACTGGCCGCAAGCGGGTCAGCGCCCCCTCCTCGACCGCCGCCCGCAGCGTGCGCCCTTCCTCGCGCAGCCCGCGGATAAAGGCAATCATCACCAGCCCGTTCAACACTGCCACTCCCGACAATGCAATGAACCCGACGCCGGCAGAAATAGACAGCGGAATATCACGCACCCACAGCGCCAGCACCCCGCCGGTCAGGGCAAAGGGGATGCCGGTGAACACCAGCAGGCCATCCCTGAGGTTGTTGAACATCATCAGCAACAGCGCCATGACCAGCAGCAAGGCCACCGGCACCACCACCTGCAAGCGCTCGGCTGCCGACTGCAACTGTTCGAACTGCCCTCCCCAACGCGTCCAGTAACCCGGTGGTACCTGCACCTGGTCGATCAGGGCCTGCTCAGCCTCTTGCACAAACGAGCCCAGGTCGCGTCCACGCACGTTGGCACTGACCACCACCACGCGCTTGCCATCCTCGCGGCTCACCTGATTCGGGCCCAGTTGCAGGTTCAGCGTGGCGACCTGCGACAGCGGGATGAAACCGATTTGCCCGGCCCCCTCAGCGGCACTGGCCGGAACCGGAATCAGCAGGCTGGCCAGCCCGTCGACATCGGTACGCAAGGTCTCCGACAGGCGCACGACCATGTCGAAGCGGCGGTCGCCTTCATACAGCGTACCGGCGGTGCGGCCGCCCACGGCAATGGCGATGGCATCCTGCACATCGCCCACATTCAGGCCATGACGGGCGGCCTTGTCACGGTCGATGTCGATGGTCAGTACCGGCAGGCCCGTCGTCTGCTCCACCTTCACCTCGGACGCGCCCGACACCCCTTGCAGGCTGGCAGCGATCTGTGCGGCAGTGCGGTTGAGCACCTCCATGTCGTCACCGAACAGCTTCACCGCCACATCACTGCGCACCCCGGAAATCAGCTCGTTGAACCGCAGCTGAATCGGCTGCGACAGCTCGTAGTTGCTGCCCGGCACACTGGCAGCGGCGCGTTGCACCTGGGCGATCAGCTCATCCCGCGGTTTGCCCGGGTCAACCCATTGTTCGCGCGGGCGCAGCATCACGTAGGCATCGGAAATGTTCGGCGGCATCGGGTCGGAGGCAATCTCGGCAGTGCCGGTGCGGGCAAACACCCGCTCCACCTCCGGCACCTGAGCGATGATCGCCTGCTCCAGGCGCTGTTGCATGTCCACCGACTGCGACAGGCTGGTGCCCGGCACGCGCAGGGCCTGCAGGGCGAAGTCACCCTCGCTGAGGCTGGGGATGAACTCGCTGCCCATGCGGCTCGCCATCACGCCCGACAACAGCACCAGGGCGGCGGCGGCGGCACATGCCAGTTTGCGCCGGCCCAGCACCCAGGCCAGCACCGGGGCATAACGCTGCCGTGCCGTACGCATCACCAGGCCCTCCTCTTCCTTGACCTTGCCGGTGACGAACAGGGCAATGGCTGCCGGAACGAACGTGACCGAAAGGATCATCGCGCCCAACAGGGCCATGACCACGGTAAAGGCCATAGGGTGGAACATCTTGCCCTCGACCCCGGTCAGGGCAAAGATCGGCAGGTACACCACCATGATGATCAACTGCCCATAGATCAGCGGCCGGCGTGCTTCGCGGGCAGCGGCAAACACCTCATGGAACCGTTCGCTGCGGGTCAGCATGCGACCGTGGCGCTGCTGGGCATGGGCCAGGCGACGGATGGCGTTTTCCACGATCACCACCGCGCCGTCGACGATGATGCCGAAGTCCAGCGCGCCCAGGCTCATCAGGTTGGCACTGACCTTGTTGCTGAACATGCCGGTAAAGGTGAACAGCATCGAAAGCGGGATAACCATGGCCGTGATCAGCGCAGCGCGAATGTTGCCGAGGAACAGGAACAGCACGGCAATCACCAGGATCGCACCTTCGATCAGGTTCTTCTTCACCGTGGCGATGGCTTTCTCCACCAGGTTGGTGCGGTCGTACACCGTCACAGCGACTACGCCCTTGGGCAGGTTGCGATTGATCTCGACCAATTTTGCAGCGACCGCCTGCGACACCGTGCGGCTGTTCTCGCCAATCAGCATGAACACCGTGCCCAGCACCACTTCCCGACCGTTTTCGGTGGCTGCCCCCGAGCGCAGCTCTTCGCCAAGGCCAACCTGGGCGACATGGCTGACGCGGATCGGCGTGCCGTCGACGCTGGAGATAACGATGTTGGCAATGTCTTCGGCCGAGGCCACCTGGCCCGGCGCGCGAATCAGCAACTGCTCGCCATTGCGCTCGATATAGCCAGCGCCAATGTTGGCGTTATTGCGCTCCAGCGCTGCAATCAGGTCGTTGAGGGTGAGCTTGTAGGCCGCCAGGCGCTTGGGCTCTGGTGCAATCAGGTATTGCTTGGCATGGCCGCCGATGCTGTTGACCTCGGCCACACCCGGTACATTGCGCAGCTGCGGCTTGATGATCCAGTCCTGAATCACCCGCAGGTCAGTTGGGGTGTAAGGCGTACCGTCTTCCTTGAGCGCCCCCTCCTGGGCTTCCACCGTCCACAGGAAAATTTCCCCCAGCCCGGTGGAGATCGGCCCCATGCCCGCCTCGATGCCCTCAGGCAATTGCTCGCGGGCCACCTGCAGGCGCTCGTTGACCAGTTGGCGGGCGAAGAAGATATCGGTGCCATCATCGAAAATGACCGTGACTTGCGACAGGCCCGAGCGCGACAGCGAGCGGGTCTGCTTGAGCCCTGGCAGGCCAGCCATCGCGGTCTCGATGGCAAAGGTGATGCGCTGCTCGGTCTCCAGCGGCGAATAGCCGGGGGCGGCGGTGTTGATCTGCACCTGGACGTTAGTGATGTCCGGCACAGCATCGATCGGCAGTTTCTGGTAGCTGTGGATACCCACCGCGGCCATCAGGACCACGGCCAGCATCACCACCAGGCGCTGCTCGATGGCAAATTGAATCAGGCGTTCGAACATGCAGGTGTCCCCGTGATCAGTGGCTGTGCTCGGCCGAGCCCTTGCCCAGTTCCGACTTGAGGACAAAGCTGCCGGCGGCTGCAACCTGAGTACCGGCGGCCAGGCCGCTGGTGATTTCCACCTGGCCAGCATCGCGACGGCCAGTCTTCACCGGGCGCGCCTCGAAGCCTTCCTCCGTGCGGGCGAACACCACGGTCTGCGCCTCCCAGGTTTGCAGGGCGCTTTCCGGCACCGCCACGGCGGCATCGAAGCGGTCGACGCTGACAGCCACATTGACGAACAGCCCGGGGCGCCAGGCGCCATTGGGGTTGGCCAGTGTGGCACGCACAGTGGCGGCACGGTTCTGCTCGCCGAGCAGGCTGCCGACGTAGTTGACCTTGCCCAGAACCTGGGCGCCCAGGTCCGGCGCACTGACCGTGACTTCACGGCCGGTCACCACCTTGCCCAGGTCACGAGGGGCCACGGCGAAGGTGGCCCACACCCGGCTCAGGTCAGACAGGGTGAACGCGTTGCTGGTCTCGTCGACCACCTCGCCCACGGTCAGGTGCTTCTCCACGACGACCGCATCGAAGGGGGCGCGCAGTTCATAGCGGTTGCCGGCACCGGCCGGCCCCACCGCTGCGACCTTCTGCCGAGCATTGGCCAGGGCAATCTCGGCCTCCTGCAGCGCCTGACGTGCCTGCAGGTAATCCTGCTCGGCGCTGATTCGCTCCTGCCACAGCTGTTGTTCCCGTTGAAAGGTCAACCGCGCCAGTTCCAGGCGACGTTGAGCGGCCTGCTGCTCACTGCGCAGGTCGGAGATCTGCTGGCTGGCAATCACCGCCAGTACCTGGCCGCGCTTGACCGCCTGGCCCAGCTCGGCGTGCACCGCTTCGACCACACCCGGCACGCGGGGTACCACATGAGCGGTGCGGTCCTCGTCAAAGCGGATCTCACCCGGGAAGCTGATGGCGGTGCCCAGCTCACGGGGGCCTGCGGCAGCCAGTTGTATGCCAGCCGATTCGATCTGCGCGATAGACAGGTGCAGCTGGCCTTCTTCTTCGCCGTGCTCCTTCTCTGCATGGCCTTCGACGGCCTGCGCTGCAGCATGGCCGTGGCTGTCTTCACCATGGTCGTCATGGGGGGCTTGAGCCTTGGACGCCTGGCCGAGGTTGCCGGTCCAGGCCAGGCCCGTGAGGCCAAGCGCAGCAATGGCGGCAGCCAGAAGGGCTAGCTTGCGTGGGTTAGTCATTGTTGCTCCTGCTATTGGGTTTGTTGCTCACGCCATCGAGATCGCCGTAGATGCGCTCCACTTGTGCACGCGCGTCGGTCGCCGAGGCCAGCGCCTCGAGGTACAGCCCGCGAGCCTCGATCAGCGTGCGCTGGGCGTCGAGTACATCGAGGAAAGCGAACTTGCCCATTTCAAAACCGCGGGTGGCGGTGTCCACGGCCTGCTGCGCAGCAGGCAGGATGGTGCGGTCATAGGCTTCAACGTCCTGCATCGCCGTCTCCCACTGGCTGATGGCACTACGGGTTTCACTGCGCAGACGCAGCGCCACGGCATTGCGCAGGTCACGCGCCTGGTCGGCGCGGCGCGCAGCTGCCAGAACATTGCCTTGGTTGCGGTCGAACAGCGGCAACGGCATGGACAGGCCAACCACGTTCACTCGCTCCCGGTCTTCGCGGCTGTACTGGCTGCCAAGGCTGACGGTGAGGTTGGGGATACGCTGGGCTTTTTCCGCCCCCAGGGAGGCGTCGCCGCGCTCGACCTGGGCAGCGGCCAGGCGCCATTCGGCAGTCTTTTCGACCTGGTCAAGCAAGGTGTCGGCACCCGGCGCAATGCCTGGCGAAAGGTTGGCTGCCTGCAACCGGTCGAAGCTTGCCAGCGGGCTGCCCGTCATCCGGGCCAAGGCCTGGTAGGCCACGCTGCGCTGGGTTTTCGCGCGGCGCACTTCGGCCTGGGCCTGGGCCAGTTGCACCTGGGCACGGGTGGCCTCCACCGGTGATGACTGGCCTGCCGTAACCCGCCCTTGCACCACCCGCAGACCTCGTTCAGTCAACGCCTGCGACTGCTGAGCCAACTCCAGCGCGGTCTGTGCACGCAAGGCAGCGTGGAAAGCCTGCACCACATCGGCCCGCAGGGCGTTGCGCTGGCGCTCCAGGTCAAGCTGGGCAATGGCCTGGCCGGCACCCGCCACGGCGAGACGTGCGCCGCGCTTCCCGCCCAGCTCCAGCGGCTGGCTGAGGGTGACGGTGGTGGTGCTGGTGTCGCGGCGGGTGTCCTCGACCTCCCAGGCCAGCTCCGGGTTGGGGAGCAGCCCGGCCTGGCGCCGTTCGCCATCGGCAATGCCAATTTCACGGCCGGCTGCTGCCAGCTCCGGGTTCTGGGCGAAAGCGGCGGTAAGCGCCTGGGGCAGGCTCAGCACCTGGCTGGCCTGGGCGCCGGTGGCACTGGCCAGCAGCAGACAGAGCAAGGCGATCTTGCGGGGGATGGGCACGAAACAGTCCTCTGGGCGAAGCATTGGCGAGGGACTGTAGAAAGGGCTGGTTATCGGGGCGGTGGCGGCAAGATTACAATTTTGTAATGACGCCCTGCGGTTCGTTGCAGGGGCAGCTTTGCACGGCTGGGTACAGGGCATTCAACGCCCAATAAGTTCGATAATCGCCCACTTTCCCGGTGCGACGATCTTGGCCAATTGACGAAACTAACCAGTCAGTACAAAACTACGTGCATTCAACAACAACAAAGCGATGCCCGTCATGAAGCCCCTTATTCTCGTGCTCAACGGCCCCAACCTGAACATGCTGGGCACCCGCGAGCCTGCCCAGTACGGCCACGAAACCCTCGCTGACCTGGCTCAGGGATGTGCCGACACTGCCCACGCCCACGGCCTGGAAATCGAATTCCGCCAGACCAACCACGAAGGTGAACTGATCGACTGGATCCACGCCGCCCGTGGCCGCTGCGCCGGCATCGTGATCAACCCCGGCGCCTGGACGCACACCTCGGTCGCCATCCGCGATGCCCTGGTGGCCAGCGAACTGCCGGTGATCGAGGTGCACCTGTCCAATGTGCACAAACGCGAGCCGTTCCGTCACTTGTCGTTCGTATCGTCCATCGCCGTCGGTGTCATCTGCGGCCTGGGCAGCCACGGCTACCGCATGGCGCTGAGCCACTTCGCCGAGCTGTTGCAGGAGCGTGCGGCATGAGCCAGCAAGCCATCCTCGCCGGCCTGATCGGCCGCGGCATCCAACTGTCACGTACGCCGGCCCTGCACGAACACGAAGGCGACGCCCAGGCCCTGCGCTATCTGTACCGGCTGATCGACGCCGACCAGCTGCAACTGGACGACAGCGCCCTGCCCGGCCTGCTCGAAGCCGCGCAACATACCGGTTTCACCGGGCTGAACATTACGTACCCGTTCAAGCAGGCGATCCTGCCGTTGCTCGACGAACTGTCCGACGAGGCCCGCGGTATCGGCGCGGTAAATACCGTGGTGCTCAAGGACGGCAAGCGCGTCGGCCACAACACCGATTGCCTGGGCTTTGCCGAAGGCTTGCGCCGCGGCCTGCCCGACGTTGCACGGCGCCAGGTGGTGCAGATGGGTGCCGGTGGCGCTGGCTCGGCCGTGGCCCATGCCCTGCTGGGTGAAGGGGTAGAGCGGCTGGTGCTGTTCGAAGTGGATGCGACCCGTGCGCAGGCGCTGGTGGACAACCTGAACGCCCATTTCGGCGCGGAGCGCGCCGTGCTTGGCACCGACCTGGCCACAGCACTGGCCGAAGCGGACGGGCTGGTCAACACCACGCCGGTGGGCATGGCCAAGCTACCGGGCACGCCACTGCCGGTGGCGTTGCTGCATCCCCGCCTGTGGGTGGCAGAGATCATCTACTTCCCGCTGGAGACCGAACTGCTGCGCGCGGCCCGGGCACTGGGCTGCCGCACACTGGATGGCAGCTACATGGCGGTGTTCCAGGCGGTGAAGGCATTCGAGCTGTTCAGCGGGCGGCAGGCGGATGCGGCGCGGATGCAGGCGCACTTTGCCAGTTTTACCTGAGTAGGTCGCCGTTGGCTGCTTCGCGGGTTCACCCGCGAAGCAGCCAACAAAGGCCAATCACCCTTTTTCATCCAGCAACGCCTGTATCACCTGTTCCTGCTCGCCATAATCCCCCTCGCCAACGTGCACATGGCGCACCTGCCCCTTGCGGTCGACAAAGTAATGCGCCGGCCAGAACTGGTTGCCCCAGGCATTCCACACCTTGTAGTCATTATCTACCGCCACCGGATACCCGATACCCAACCGGGCTACCTTGTCCCGCAAAGTCGCCACATCATGCTCGTAGTCGAACTCGGGCGTGTGTACCCCCACCACCACCAGCCCTTGATCGGCATAGCGCCGCGCCCAATCATTCACATGCGGCAGGCTGCGCCGACAGTTGATGCAGTCCCAGGTCCAGAAGTCCACCAGCACCACCTTGCCCTTGAGCCCCGGGGCATCCACGGGCGGCGAATTCAACCACTGGCTGGCGCCTGACAGCGACGGCATGGCGCCGTAGCTGTCGCGTGCCTTCAGGTGCCCAGCCAACCCAAGCCCCATCAGCGCCAGCGCAAAACCACCTGCCTTGAGCATCCGGCGCCGATCAATTGTCATGGCAACCGCCCGTGGCGTAGGTGCGGTACTGCACGCTTTGCCGCTGGCCATGGGAGTCAAGGTAGTCCATTCGGGTGTTCACCAGGCCGCAGGCGTTGCTCTGATCGTCCTGCACCGACAGCACTTTCTTCACATCCAGAGGCTCACCGTAGCGGTACTGCATGACCCCGCCATCCTGCATCGGGGCCGTGGCGGCCTGGGCAGCGATGGCGCCGAAGCTGAGCACGGCGAACAGGCTGGCGCTGGCGAAAGTCTTGACGTTCATGGCATCTCTCCTGGGTAACACTTGGGGGGTGGGGAGTGTTGCTCCCCGGTCGAGAGCCATTTCACGTCAGCCAGGTATCCCGCATGTGTCGCCCAACGTTGTGATGTGCGTCCTGCTGTATCCCTACCCGTGCCAGATACACTGCAATACAAACTCCCGCAGGCAAGGGCGAACGCGCTCGGTACACTGCGCCCAACCCCCTTTTGCACAGGAACCAGCGCATGGAACACGTCGATCACATCCTGATCGTCGACGACGACCGCGAGATCCGCGAACTGGTCGGCAATTACCTGAAGAAGAACGGCCTGCGCACCAGTATCGTTGCCGACGGCCGGCAGATGCGCGCCTTTCTCGAAGCCAACAGCGTCGACCTGATCGTGCTCGACATCATGATGCCTGGCGACGACGGCCTGCTGTTGTGCCGCGAGCTGCGCGCCGGCAAGCACCGCAATACGCCGGTGCTGATGCTGACCGCCCGCAATGACGAAACCGACCGCATCATCGGCCTGGAAATGGGCGCCGACGATTACCTGACCAAACCATTCTCGGCCCGCGAACTGCTCGCCCGCATCAACGCCGTGCTGCGCCGCACACGCATGCTGCCGCCCAACCTGACCATCAGTGAAAGCAGCCGCCTGCTGGGTTTCGGTCAGTGGCGTCTGGACACCACCGCGCGCCACCTGCTCGACAGCGAAGGCACCCTGGTGGCCCTGAGTGGCGCCGAGTACCGCCTGCTGCGGGTGTTCCTCGACCACCCGCAGCGGGTGCTCAGCCGCGAACAGCTGCTTAACCTGACCCAGGGCCGCGAAGCCGACATCTTCGACCGCTCCATCGACTTGCTGGTCAGCCGCCTGCGCCAGCGCCTGGGTGACGATGCCCGCGAGCCCAGCTGCATCAAGACCGTGCGCAGCGAGGGCTACGTGTTTTCGCTGCCGGTGCAATTGCTCGAGTCCCCCTCATGAAATGGCCGCGCACCCTGGCCTCGCGCCTGGCGATGATCTTCTTCACCGGCCTGGTGTTGGCTTATGGTCTGTCGTTCGGCCTGCAGGCCTACGAGCGCTACATCAGCAGCCGTTCGATGATGCTCAGCAACCTCGAACAGGACGTGGCGACTTCGGTTGCCATCCTCGATCGCCTGCCTGCAGCCGAGCGTGCCGCCTGGCTGCCGCGCCTGGAACGGCGCACCTACCGCTATCGCCTCGACCAGGGCCTGGCAGGCGAAGCGATGGCCAGCAGTGACCCACCGATGGCCGCCGCGTCGATCGTCAAGGCCATTGGCAGCGACTACCGCCTGACCTTCCTGGAAATCCCGGGGCCCAATGCGCACTTCCAGGCGCACCTGAACCTGGCCGACGGCGCGCCACTGACCATCGACGTGACGCCAGCAACAGTCCCGGTAGCCCGTTGGTTGCCCGTGGTGCTGCTGATTCAGCTGGCTGTGCTGTTGCTGTGTACCTGGCTGGCGGTACGCCTGGCCATCGGCCCGCTAACCCGTCTGGCCCAGGCAGTGGACAACCTCGACCCGGACCAGCCCGGCGTGCAACTGGATGAAAGCGGCCCACGCGAGGTGCGTTACGCTGCCGTGGCCTTCAACGCCCTGCAGGCGCGCATTGCTGCCCACCTCAAGGAACGCATGCAGTTGCTGGCAGCCATTTCCCACGACCTGCAAACACCGATCACTCGCATGAAGTTGCGGGTCGAAGTGATGGATGAGGGGGTCGAAAAGGACAAGTTCGGGAGCGACCTGGATGAAATGGAACACCTGGTGCGCGAAGGCGTGGCTTACGCCCGCAGCATGGACAGCAGCACCGAAGCGACCTGCCGGGTCAACCTTGATGCCTTTCTCGACAGCCTGGTATTCGACTACCAGGACAGCGGCGCCCAGGTTGAACGCCACGGCAGCAGCGGGACTCTGCTGGAAACCCGCCCGCATGCGCTGCGCCGGGTACTGGTGAACCTGGTCGACAACGCCCTGAAGTTTGCAGGTGCTGCCGAGCTGCAAGTGTCACGCGAGGGCAGTACCACCATCATCCGCGTGCTCGACAACGGGCCAGGGATACCCGGTGACGAGCTGGATGAAGTGCTCAAGCCGTTCTACCGGGTGGAAGGTTCACGCAATCGCAGCACGGGTGGCACCGGCTTGGGATTGGCCATTGCCCACCAGCTGATCCAGGCCATGGGGGGCCGGCTGACCCTGAGCAACCGCGAACAGGGCGGATTGTGCGCGCAGATCGAACTCTCCTGAACTGCGACCGCTGGCAGGAACGGCCTTGAATTTCGATCGGGCCGTTCCTGTAAAACGCGCGGTCGCCTCTACATACAGATACACAACTGCATCCCCCTGACACACCGCAGATACCCCGCCTCGAGACACTCCCGGTCACACAACCACACCCCGGGAGTCCCTGATGAAAGCCCTCACCTTGCCCTCCGGCTGGAAGCTGTTCGCCGCCCTCGCCGGCCTGACCTTGGCGATGACCGCCATAGTCCTGGCCAGCCAACCCGACCCGGACGGCTTGCGCAGTGCCATTCGTGCCACCGCACGCAGCTCGTTCGCACTGTTCCTGCTGGCGTTCCTGGCCTCGTCGCTGGTGACCTTGCTGCCTGGCACATCAAGCCGCCGCATCCTTCAGGAGCGACGCTACCTGGGGTTGGCATTCGCGTTCTCCCACACCGTGCACGGCGTGCTGATTTATCGCTACGCCCAGCAATTTCCCGAGCTGTTCTGGGCCGGCCGCACACTGACTTCCAGCCTGCCCGGCACAGTCGGCTACCTGTTCGTGCTGCTGCTCACCGCCACCTCGTTCAAGCCCCCCATGCGGCTGTTGGGCGGCCGTGCCTGGCAAGCGCTGCACAGCAGCGGCATGTGGGTACTGGCTGCCGTGTTCTGCCTGTCGTTCTACAAACGCATCCCCATGGGGGGGTGGTACCCGCTGGCGTTCGCCCTGATGTTCAGCGCCATCGCCGTCAAGCTCACCGCCAAAGTGGCCCGTAAACAACGCCGCAGCACCCGCGCCCTTGCCTGAAGAGAGCACCGCAAATGACGACCTTGACCCGTACCCTGACCACCGTTGATCGCCTCGGCAGCTGGAGTGCCGACGTGCCATTACGGGTATTTTTGGCCTGGGAGTTTTTCGAATCCGGCCTGGAGAAATTCAACGGCAGCAACTGGTTCGCCGACCTGCAGTCCAACTTCCCGTTCCCCTTCAACCTGCTGCCCGCGGAGCTGAACTGGCAGCTGTCGATGTGGGCCGAGTTGGTGCTGCCGTTGCTGCTGCTGTTGGGCCTGGGTACCCGGCTGGCATCGTTGGGTTTGATGGTGGTCACCGTTGTAGCGATAGCGGCAGTGCACTGGCCGGCGCACTGGTCGGGCCTGGCGGAGCTGGCCCAAGGCTATGCCATTACCGACCAGGGCTTCGGCAATTACAAATTGCCATTGATCTACCTGGTGGCGTTACTACCCCTGCTGCTCAAGGGCGCCGGGCGCCTTAGCCTGGATCATTGGCTTGGCATGCGGTTCGGCAGATGAGAGTTGGGGGCTGCTGCGCAGCCCCCTATGCCTTCAGACGGTTCCGACAATGACGCCCTGCTCGCGCAATGCCTCCAACAATGCCAACCCTTGCTGCACATCCCCGCCCAATGCCTGCAGCCGCTCTCTTCCAGTCCCCTGCTCCACCAGCAACCGATACGCCATAGGTGCCAACCGGGCAAAACGCACCTGCAACCGGGCATCGCGATAAACCAGCAGCAAGCTCGGCGATGCTGGGGCAGCCGTTGGCTGGTAGTCCACGCCAATGCTTTCTACCGGCCAACGATAGGCCAGCACCCGCGCCACACAAGACAACAAAGGCGCTCCCGCCAGCAGGTCACCACCCGGATCATGCGCCGGGTCCTCGGCATCGCTCAGGTACAGTTGCGCCTCGACCCACTCATAGTGCGCCAGCTCCAGCTGCCAAGGGGTGTCCAGCGCCACACGTTGCAAGTAGTCGACGAACGTCTCGGCAATTTCGGTAAACAACGGCGTCTGGCAACGGTAACTGGCGTAGAAATCACGTACTCGGGCATGCCAGCGCTGCTCGCCCAACGCCTGGCGCATGACCGGGAAGCTGCCAGCCAGCAACCCTTCGATGGCGCCATAGAACAACTCACGGTAAACCTTCAGGCGGCGGGCCTCGACGCCGGGCGGCGGGGCATGGCACTGTGGGTCGCGCAGGTGACGGGCCAAGGCATACTGCTGCGCACGCAGGGTCTCATTCATCTGCTTGCCCTCCGGCAGCGCATTGCACAGCACGCATACGCGCCGTCTCGGCCAACAGTTCGGCCAAGGGCGGGTAGTTGAAATCACGTTCAAGCACCGTCGGCTTTACGCCAAAGCGCACGCAAGCGCTGGCGTACAGCGTCCAGACATCCTCCTTCACGGCCGCCCCGTGGGTATCCACTTTGAGGTCAGGCGCTTCATCGTAATGCCCGGCAACGTGCATCCCGGTCACGCGCGCCGGGGGCAAGCCTGCAAGGAATTGCTGGGCGTCGTAGCCATGGTTGCAGGCGTTGACATAGACATTGTTGACGTCCAGCAGCAGGTCACAATCCGCTTCTTCGAGCACCGCCTGGATGAAGTCGAGTTCGCTCATCGCCTGATACGGCGCGGCGTAGTAGCTGATGTTCTCCACGGCAATGCGCCGCTCCAGCTGCTCCTGAGCCTGGCGTATGCGCGCGGCCACATGGCGTACGGCTTCATCGGTGAACGGGATGGGCATCAGGTCGTACAGGTGCCCGTCATCACTGCAGTAGCTCAGGTGCTCGCTGTACAGTCGCACCTGGTATCGCTCGAGAAACTGCCGGGTCTGCTCAAGGAAATGGCGGTCCAGCGGGGCACTGCCACCCAGCGATAAAGACAACCCATGACAGGTGACAGCAAAGCGCTCCGCCAACTGGGCCAAGCCCTTGCCATAGGCGCCGCCCACGGCAATCCAGTTTTCCGGCGCACACTCGAGAAAGTCCACTGCACCCGCCTCCATGGCCAGCAGTTCCGGCAACAGGCCGCGACGCAAGCCTAGCCCGATGTTCAACATCGCAGGACACATAAAAGTTCTCCAACAAGCACAACGCCCCACCTGGCCAGCAGGAGGAGCGTTGTGGCGTTTCATGGGGTAGAACGTCAGGGCTTGCCGGTCAGGTGGCTGAACAAGCCATCAGGCATGGCTTTGCCATTGGCCTGATAAATCGCCTTGAGGTGATCGGCCGCTTCCTGCTCGGAGATGAAACCGTCATGGTTGCGGTCGATCGTGTCGAAATCACGGGCACGGTCCTTGGCCACCGCCAGAAACTCATCGCGCGAGACCTTGCCATCGTGATTGCTGTCGGTTTTGGCGAACGAGGCGTCACCGCACTTGCCTTCACCACACTTGCCCTCAGCCCCAGCCTTGGCGCCGGCGCCGCACTTACCCTCACCGCACTTGCCTTCGTTTTGGGAAGCCTTGCCGCTCCCCCCGCACTTGCCCTCACCACACTTGCCCTCGCCGGCCACTTTGGCCGAGGCCAGTTGGTAACCTTGAGCCAGCGGCTCGACGGCGAACGCACTGTTGCTCAATGCCATGCTGCCGATCAGGGCGGCGCCGAGCAGGCCGAGGGTGTTTTTTGCTTGAGTCATGATGCAGCTCCACTGGGGTTGGAAAGTGGAGCCATTAGGCCGTTGCGGTTTGTCGTGGATGTATCGTGCCAGGCGCACTTTTGTATGGCAGTAGGTCTGCAGCACAGGCAGATACAATGCGATACACACCACCCGGCAACGGGCCCCAAGTTGCCTTGGGGCCATGAGGCGTGATCAGTCTTCCAGCGGTTTGGGCGGGGCCGCTGGCTTGGCGGGCTTGGCCGGCTTGCTGTCCTTGTCCTTGGCTTGCGGGGCCGCCGCTACGGGCTCGGGCGCTGCCACCGCCTTTTCGCTGGCAGGCAGTTCATCGACCGCTTTGAGGATCACCTGTGGGTCGATGGCCTCACCGGTGTCGTCGTCCTTGAGCATGTGCCGCTCACCGTCCTTGCCCACCAGGATCACCTTGGTACCCTTGCTCGCACCCAGCTTCAGTTCCCGAATCAGGGCCATTGTGGTCTGCTGCTCGAGGTTCTTGTCCTCTCGCTTGCCCATCATGTTGGCGACGCTGTACAGGACAAGGTTGCGCTCCTTGAACGCTGCCTGGGTGGCCGGGTCTTCGAGCGCTTTGTTCAGCCCTCGCAACGTTGGGTCGGCACTGCTGGGAGCGATAACCACCAATGGTCTGGCCTTGCCCAGTTCCTTGGCTAGAGGCGCATCACTGTCTGCGGCAAACAGGGGGCCGGCAACAGCAAGCAAGGTTGCGAGGGTCAGTGACCGGACAAGCATGCGTATCTCCTTATTGTCTCGATAAACCAATGACTACAGATCACGGAGAAAAATCCGACAGGGAGCCTAAACCACTTCATTCCAGAACGGGGTGTGTAAAAGTAACTGTCGATTTCCGAGCCACCTGAAGCCAAGACTACGGCGCTGGTACAAACCACATTCAGCTTGACTGAGCATAGCCCAAAGCCGCTTTGGCAGGGCCGGGCAAGCCCTTACCCTGAGCGCATGTCAACGTACATCGATCGAGGGCCCCTTGGGTCCCATTTCCATCGCTTGAATCGTCATATCCAGCATCAGTCCTCTGCGTGCAGCGCGCTGAGCATCACGAATGGCATCCGCCTGGTCGATCCTGGCCCCTTCGCTCAGCGCTTCGTCGTCAAGCACGGTTTCAAGCTGCCTTCTGAACGGCAGGTCGACCGCAGCGAATCGCTCAGGATGGGAACGCTCCAGGTGCGCCTGCCAAAATTCACGGTCAACCATGGAGCGGGCAATCTCTTCCGGTGTTTCTGCATCCCGCACCGCAGCCTCTGCCTCTGCAAGGTCCGCCTCCAGGACGCCTGAGATCGCAAGAAAGCTCATTTCTCCCACCTGCAATGGCAGGTCGAGACGCTCCCTCAGCCCGATCCTGAAAGCCAACCCCACCTCGCTTCCTTCCAGCGTCCTGCCATGCTGTAGCGCCCATCGGGTAGCGAACATGTCGACTGCATCCTGGCGCCATAAACGTCTGCCCAGGTCTAGCAAAGCGCGTTCGCTTTCTCCCTGAGCCGCGTGCTCAACCTGCCAAACCAGCAAATTCAGTTCAAGGTTGCTCAAGCACCAGGTTGCACCGTCCTGGCACCCCCACTCATCATTGGCTACTGACAGCAAGTTCTGCCGCAGCTCTGGCGTAATGGCCATCGCTTGCAATACCGCCATTACCCGATTGCCCAGTGCACGCGCATTGACACGAAAGTCTTCGGACAGCAACAACTGGCGAAGCACACGGAAAAAACGCTCGGCGTCCTGCCCTGCATCCAGCGAGTCCCAGGCAGCAAGCATCAAGCCGCGATGCTCCGGGGCCACGGCATCCCCCCAGACTTCACGCGCGTGCTGCAGGCGCAGAAGCACTTGCTCCTCGTCGAGGGCCGGATCGACGCTGCTCAACGAAGCCTGCAAGCGTAACGTCTGGGCCTCGCCCAAGGGGTTCGCATTCAAGCGAAACCGCCGCCGATGCCACACGGGCAACTGGTAGAAACCCTCTGGAATGTGCCTGATCCGGTTATCCCGCAAGTCAACGGATACCAACTGAGCGTTGTCGAACACGCCCAGTGGAAACTGCGAGATCTGTGTGTCGCGCAAGTTCAGCCAACGCAACTCAGCCAAACCCGCCAACGTGAACCGGCTCCCCAGGGGGTTGTGGGACAGGTCGAGAGACTGCAGGCTCGTGCAACTGGCCAATGTGGCGGTTTGTGCAGTGTTCAGGACGATCCGGTTGTTGGTCAGGCTCAGATGCCGCAACTGCGGTATCTGCAGCAACGGCTGCGGAAGGCGCGTCAACAGGTTCCCTCCCAGATCGAGGGTTAGCAGGTTAGGGAAAGCCAGCAATAGGCTGCTGGGCACCTCCAGAAGGTCAAGGTGCAGCAGCGACAGGCTGGTCACACCTCTGAAGCTGACCTGTGGGGGTATGTTGGGCAAGCCGCTCGATCTGAAATTGCAGAACATGACGTGGAGGTTTTCCTGTGCATTGATCTGCAGTTCCCCCACGCCCACCGACCGCCGCCAACAGTTGAACAACGTCTGGCGTAAAGCCTCTCGATCTTCCCTGACATCGCCCTGCCCTCGTGCCACCCAGGTATTCAGTGTGATGCGCAGGATGGCGAACTCATTGCGAAGGTCAGTCAGTACGTGTTCAATCTGCTGCCCTGAACGCCTGGCGTCATCGGCGAAGGTCTCGACCTGCTCATCACTCAACCACGGAAAGAGATCGCGCAGCGTTGCCCTCAGGGCACTCCCCCTTGATGCGAACCCACCTACTCCGCCACCACCCAGTGGGTAGCCAATACGTCCATCGGCCAAGCGCATGGGCCCTCGGACAGCACCTGGGCGTACCGCGCCAAGCAAACGACTGATCTCATCACGATGGCGTGCCGCTTCGCGCGCCAGTATCACCCTGAGGTTGTGCGTAAATGGATCGCCGATCCCCATCGCCGCCCTCTGCGCTTCGGTATAGGCTGGCGCCATGACGTCAAACAACTCACCTGCCTCACCCAGCGCCGTGCCCTGGCTGCCATGCAGTTGAAACGTACCGTTCACGTGCACCAGATCGAACGCCCGCTGCCCTTGCTCGGTCTTCGCCAGCATCGGCCCGCCCAGGCAACCTTCGTACAGGCGCCAGCACACACCTTCACCTCCGGGTAGATACCGCAACAAGCCCAAGGCCACCCGTGCCAGGTCTGCATGCTGCGGGGTATCAAGGTACAACGCTTCAAATACCCGAGCCTGGCGGGTAGCCAGCACACTGCCCCTTGCCGCTTCGGCGAGCCCCAGTGCAACCCTGCCGCTGGACAGCAGCCGCGTGCGATCAATGCTGCTGGCGGCCTGTACCAGTGCTTGCGCAGTGCGCGCGCTCAGCCCCGGGAACACCCGGCGCAACGCCGCGCTGCCAGCGGTGTCGCTGGGCTGCAAGGCTTCGAAAAGGTGCTGCAGCAGTGTTCGGCGCTGTGTCCATGCCAACGCGGCCAGTGCCTGATCTGTCAGGCCACTCGCGCCTGGCAGGCGCCGAGCGTGATCGAGCACTGTTGTATCTGCTACCGGCTCGCCGCTGCGCAGACGGCCAATCATGCTGCGGATGCGTTGATCAAGCCTGACCCGCTCCACACTGTCGATCATCCCGGGGCTCGGTGCCTGGGCGTGTACATGCAGGCCACGCAGGTCGTCGCCATCAAGGCCATGGAACAGCAGAACCTCATCGATCTGTTCGTCATTCAGCCTATTGAAGGGTTCGCCCAAACGCCGGAACATGCGGTATTTATCGGTCCACCGAGCCGGTTGCTCGCTCCACAAACGCCAGGCACCTGCGCCATTGTGGCGCAGCAACGGCCCGTGGCCGTCGACCGGATACAACTGCCATTGATCATCACCCGCCTCTGCCACGCGATAGTGATGCCCGTCCATTTCGATCCAGGCCCGCCCGTCCTGACGCCGAATACCCAAGGCATCCCGGCTCGAGGCCGCAACGGGGGCCTGGCTTTGAAACAGGGTCAAGTCGTGTTGCCAAAGTTTCTCAGTGCCGTCCTCCAGCCGGGCCGGCACCATGGCATCGACCTTCGCAGAGCGTGCCCAAACCCGTCGAGCGACACCCACCCCGGCTACCGTGGTCGCCAGCACGGCAAGGTCTGTCGCCACGTGGGTCAAATGGTCGAGCGCCTCCTGACGATCGCCTTGCTGCCAGGCCTCGGCGCCATGGTAGACCTCACCCAGTAGTTCGTAGGCCGTCACGGCCAGCAGCGCCAGGCCAAGCCCAGGCAGAAAGAAACTGGCCAGGTTGAGCAGCGCCCATCCTTCGGCTGCAAGGCGCAGGTCATGCTGGCGCTGAACCTCACGATCCAGCCTGGCCACAGGCACTGCGATCATCGCCGCATCGTCCTTGATCTGGTGGATACGTGCCTGTGCCAGGCTGATGAACAACGGCTGCGGGTAAGCCTGCAAGCGCGGTTCGAGATCGCGAAAAGCCCAGCCCGGCAGGCCATCGAAGCGCTCCGCGACCTGGGCGAAAAAAGCCTGGCTGTCGCGCCGCAGCACGAAGCGGCTGAAAAAACGCTGGTAAGCCTTGTCTCGCAAGCGACGGCCCAGTTCGCGGTTCAGTTTGTCGAGGCTCTCGAACGCGCGCCAGGGCGAAAAAGGGTCTCCAGGCACGTAAAGCAACACCCGACGCGTCGTGTTGAACAAAACGCCCTGCTCAACCACTACGAACACGGTCACCTGCTCAATCTGGCAACCCAGCAATTTCAGTTGCCTGGCCTGCACAAGGTCGCCCGCCAAGCGCGGCAGCTCACCCTTCTCGCACACAGCCACCATCACATTGAGTTCGCTGGCATCCAGCGTTCCCTCTTGCCTGGCTTTGTAGGCGTCCACAAGCATGGTGTAGCGCGTGGCATCTACAAGCTGCGATACCAGGCGCTCGGCACTGCCAGTGGGCGTGAGGATGGCATCCAAATGACGTTGATAGCGCTCACCCAGGTCCAGCTCACGACACAGTCCGGCAAACTCGATGCTCGTAGGGGGTTTGACCGTGCCGTGGCGTGGAAGCAGCAGGCGGTTACCGCGCGGCTGGCCACCTTCCTGCGCCTGCGCGTCCGTGAAGTTGCGCAATGCCACTTCGAGCAGCGGCTTTTCTTCATAGACCACGGTAGTCAGGTGCGCGCCCACCGGCTGACTGTTGATCACAGCTTCCCGGCGGCCCTCCAGGAACCTGAGCACGTGCGGGTTACGGCCAAGCCCGTAACGCTCGTCGAGGGCCTTTCCCAGGGCTGATGCGACGAAACTGTCGAGGCCTTCGATGCCTCGCAGCACCGTGTTCACTTGCTCACAGCAGCGAAGGCTGTTTGACAATGCCCTGCCGATCTCAGGCAGTTGCTCAGCGGGTGCATGACGCAACCAGGGTGGCAGGCGCCTGCCGATGATGCCGTCCTGGAACGCGTCGATGGCGGCCTGCGCATCTGACGGCAAAGTGGTGTCCATAGCGGGGGCCTCTTCATGAAAAGAGGCCAGACTAAGTTGCCTGCTCCCCGCCAGGCGCTATATAGCTAATGCCTGCGTTCAGACAACCGCCAACCCGCTAGCTGAGCGGACGCTGCACCGTGTTCCGGTCCAGCGCCTCCAGCGTCAACTGCAGCAACACCGCATGCTCGCGTTGCTGATTGCGGATCTGCAGCCGCGCGATTTCCTCGTCCCGATTCCCCAGCGCCATCAGCCGTTCCAGCTCAGCGTGCATGGATTGGGGCACTTGCAAGCGAACCGCGCAGGCCTTGCGCAAGTAATCCTGCCAGAACCACTGGCGTGACAGGTAATCAGCAATGCCCTCCCGGGTCTGTCGCGCCAGAACCCTTTCACGGGCCAGAAGAAGGTCCTGGCTACTCAAGGCAGGGATACCTGCATAGAGCATTTCATCGGGTTGGCCAGGCAAGTCCAGAGACTTGCGCAAGCCGATTCGATAGGCCAAGGCGAATTCGATCGATTCAGCGCTCGCCCCCACCCGATGAGCATGTTCAGCGGCAATTTGCTCAAGCACCGCCAACCGCCACATCCGGGCACCGAGCTTCAGCAAGGCCCGTTCAGGCCGGGCAGATCCGCTGTGCCTCGTGCGCCATATCATCACTCGCAGTTCCAGGTTGGCGAAACGCGCGGTGGCGTTATCCTGGCAACCGGTCGCCGCAGCGTGCTCGAACAGCTCCTGCCTGAGGGCATCATGCTCAGACATCGCCTGGAACATGTCGAACATGCGGGCCGCGAGCGCGGATGCAGTCGATGAGAAACTGAAGGCGCCCGATTCTGTCAGCATCGACAGGGTATTGAAGAACGCTTCCGATTGCTCCTCGGCCTCCAGATAGGCCCACAGTGCAGCCATTTCATCTCGACGTTCGACAGGCAGCGCATCCAGAATGCGCAACCGGTAAGGCACGCGACTGGCCTCAAGCAAATGCCAGTTTGATAACCCATCCTGCGCGCCCCCCAGCCGATTGCCGGAAAGCTCGACCCTGCCCAAGCGCCACAGCTGCGACTGATGAAAACCCTCGGGCAGTTCAGAAATACGGTTGTCGCGGAGGTTCAGGGTGTGCAGTTCTGGCGCGTCCATCAGCCCGTAGGGGCACTCGGGCAACTGGGTGTTCGACAGGTAGAGGGCATTCAGCTCGGTCATTGCCTGGACGGAAAATGCCCTGCGCAACGGGTTGTCCGAAAGGTTCAGGTACACCAGGGATCGGCAATCTGCCAGGACCAACGCCTGGCCTTGGTCGAGGGCGATCTGGTTACCAGACAAGTCGAGCACCTCCAGCTTCTGGACAAGCATCAGAGGCAATGGCAAACGCCGGAGTCGGCAATGGGTGATTTCCAGGTTGCGCAAGTTGGGAAACGCCCGCAGAAACTCATCCGGAACGTGCTCCACGCGCATGGCGCGCAAGGCCAGGATCGAAACGTGGGGAAAGCCCACTTGCGCGGGCAGGGCCGGCAGGTGGCCCAAGCGGCTGATGGTCTGGGTCAGCATGAAGCGCCCATCGTCCAGTGCCGCTTGCCCTTGCAGTTCCGGCACAAGACAGCGCCAGCAGTTGATCAACCCCTTTCTGAATTCACGCCGGGCGGCCAGTTCTGGTGACAGCAAGGCACTGCGTGCCCACTGGGTCAAGTGCCTCTTGAGCACCCCGTATTGCTGTTCCAGCCTATGTAACCTGGCCTGCGCGTCGCCTGATGCGAGCCAGTGCCCGATCTGCTCGTCACTGAAAGCTGGGTACAGATCACGCAGCCGAGCCTGAAGCGCCCTGGGCCTGTTCCGCCCCAGCGCCCCCCAGAACCTGCCGCCCGCCAAGGGGTAGCCAACCCTGCCATCCGCCAGACGTTGTGGCGGGAGAAACGAGCCGGTCGGCTGTTCCAACCTGAGCAGATTCACCACGGTCTGGCGTTGCTCGATAGCAACGTCGGTCAGCGCCTGGCGCAGCGCAGGCACAAACGACCGGCCTTGGCCGATGGCCACTTGCGATGCGTCGTCATAGGCTGCGGCCAAGGTCTCGAACAACTCCCCCCTCTCACCGGCAACCGTGTGCATTCGGGTGCGCAGGCGGAACAGCCCATGATGATGAAGCAAGTCAAACGTCTGCCCCGATCCCTCGACCGTCAATAACGGCTCGCTGGCATCTCCGTCGTACAATCGCCACCCGGGCCCGCCAGCCCCCGGCACATGCACCAGCAGATTAAGTACCACACGCGCCAGGTCGAGGTTTTGCGGCGTATCGATGCTCAGCGCCTCATACACCCGCGCCATTCGAATTCGCGCAACCTGCAACCTTGCTGCCTCGGCCATCGGCAACGGCACGCGCCCCGTCTCACGCAAAAGCTGCAGGTCATCCTCGCTGGCATCGCGTAGCACCTCATCCGCAGCCAGGCGGTGCAGGCTGGCAAAATTCTGCCGTAAGAGACGGCCCGTTTCCGTGTCGGGATTCTGCTCTTCGTACACCGCCTGCAGCAGTGCTCGTCGCTCGGCCCAAGCCACATCGGCCAACGCTGCTCCGTCCTTGCCGGCGGCCTGTGGAAGGCGCATGACCTGCTCCAGCAGTAGCGGGTCTGCCGTTACCCCTCCCTCGCGCAAGTGGTTGATCAACGTCCCAATCCTGCCGGCGAGCCGCACGCGTGCGACGGTGTCGACCAGCGCTGCTTCCGGCGCAAGGCCATACACATGCCATGCCCGAAGGTGCTGATCATCGAGGCCATGGATCGCCAGCGACTGGTCGATCTGCGCATCGTCAAGGTCGCTGAATGGCCCGCCCAGGCGGCGGAACAACTGGCGTGTGTCGCCCCACTCGGCGGGCTGTTCACACCACAGCCGCCACGCGCCGGCCCCATTGTGACGGAGCGGCGGCGCATAGCCCTGGTAAGGGAGCAATTGCCACTGTTCATCATCATTGTGCCAGGTCACCTCATACCAGTGGCCGTCCATGCTGATCCAGCGGCGCTCGCCAACACGGTGCACACCCTCCATGTCCAGCACCGCCGTGTCTGAAGGGCTTTCGCAGCGATAGGGGCTGAGGTCTGCGTTCCACAGTTTTTCCTCACCGTTTTCCAGCTGCGCCGGTACCAGGTTGTCCACCACACTCCAGGCGCGTCGGGCCATGGCGACTACGGCAACGGTTGCCCCGACAGCCAGCAGTCCTTTGCCTACATTCAGCAGGTGCGCCAGTGCCGCATTGCGTTCGTTGTCCTGCCAATCCCCTACAGCCTGGAACGTCTGCTCAAGCAGTTCCCAGGCCATCCCCCCCAACAACACCGCGCCGATGCCCGGAACGAAAAACCCTGCAACACCCAACAGGGTCCAGCCTTCAGCACGCAAACGGCGGGCGTGTTCGGCCTGGACCTCGCGATCAAGCAAGGCTACGGGCGGGGCGATGACCGCAGCATCGTCCTTGATCTGCGCAATCCAGTCGTCAGCAAGGTGTTCGAACAATGGCAGGCGATAGGCAAAGGTCTGCTCATCGAGGTCGCGAGTTGCCCAGCCGGGCACGTCATCGAGCCGCTCACTGACGGCCGAGAAGAATCGCTGGCTATCGCGTCGGCGCACGAAGCGGTTGAAGAAGCGCCGGTAGTCATCTTCGCGCAGGCGTTTGCCAAGCACCCGGCGGGCATAATCTTCCAGGTCGCTGCGCACGCTCCAGGGGCCGTGCGGGTCACCCGGTACATAGACCAACACGCGCTTGCTGGTGTTGAACAACAGGCCCGCGTCGATCACGTCCAGCACGACGATCTGCTGCAAGCGGCAACCGAACACCGCCAACTGGCGCACGCGAACCGAGGCGCCTTCGAGCTTGCCGAGCGTGTCCTTGGTGCAGAGCGCCACCACCCACTGCAGTTCGTCTGCGCTCAATACGCCCTGCGCCCTGGCCTGCAGGGCATCCACCAGCATGCTGTAGCGTTGCCGTCGCGTCAGCAACCCCCTGACTTCGGGCTGAAGTACCGAATCCAGATGCGCCTGGTATTTCTGCCCAAGATCCAGCGCTCGACACAGCCTGGCGAAGCTCGGTGCAGACAGCTCACTACGCCTTGCGCCGCGCACATCGACCAGGCAATTGCCCTGTGGCTGGTCGCGCTGCTGTTCTGCGGTGAAATTGCTCAAAGCGGCCTCGAGCAGAGGGATGTCGTAGTAATCGCTGCCGACGACCGGAAGCCGACTGGTTACATAATGGATCGTGGGCGAGGTAAAGGTGTACCACTGGCGAAAGGACAGGCGATCGACGTCAAGGTCGCCGTGGGCACCGAGCGCTTGCTGCAGCAAGGGCTGGGTAAATGCATTCAGGTTGCGTAGCCGCGCCAGCGATGACACCAAGCCTGCGCGGCAGGCCAGCAGTTCAGGCAGCGCCTCGCTCAGCAAGGTGAATTCGGCCATGCTCAGCCGCTTCATCCAGGCCGGCAGCCGCTGTGCAATGTAGTGATCCTGGCATGCTTGTGCCATGGCAAGGGTATCGACCGCAGCCGATGGTTGACGGCTATTGTTCTGCATCTCTGCCTCCGCGACGACATGGAGGACCGAGTCTGAAGACTGTAGCGTCAGGCTGACGCCTAGCTATCTACCACCCGCTCAGAACAGCAGTAACTGATGGTCGGTAAGGCGCGCGAAATCATCGCCGACAAAGGGCAGGATGGCGTCGGCCACCGGCAGTAGCTGACGGCTGATGTAGTGATCGTAATCGATCGGTGCCTGCAGGTTTTCCAGCGGCTCAGGGCCGGCGGTGGTGATCACGTAACTGATCCAGCCCCCACGCTGGTACTGCAGAGGGCGCTGCAGACGCTTGTTGTAGTCGTCGGCAAGGCGTGCGGCACGCACATGCGGCGGCACGTTGCGCTGGTAATCGGCCAGCGGGCGACGCAGGCGCTTGCGATAAACCAGCAGTTCGTCCTGCTCGCCCGCCAACGTTCGCCGCACGTACTCGCGGACATAATCACGGTAGGGCTCGCTGCGGAACACTCGGCCGTAGAGTTCCTGCTGGAACTGCCGGGCCAGCGGTGACCAGTCGGTGCGCACCGATTCCAGGCCCTTGTAAACCATTTCTTCAGCACCGTCGGCCCGCTGCACCAGGCCGGCATAGCGCTTTTTGCTGCCTTCATCGGTACCGCGGATGGTGGGCATCAGGAAGCGTCGGTAATGCACCTCGAACTGCAGCTCGAGGGCGCTCTGCAGGTTCATGGTCTCGTGCAGATGGGCTTGCCACCATTGGTTGACCTTTGCCACCAGCTCGCGGCCGATGCGCGCCGCGTCTGCCTCGGCGTGGGCACCCTTGAGCCAGACAAAGGTGGAGTCGGTGTCACCGTAGATTACATCGTAGCCACACGCCTCGATCAGGGACCTGGTCTGGCGCATGATCTGGTGGCCGCGCATGGTGATCGACGACGCCAGGCGCGGGTCGAAGAAACGGCAACCGCTGGAGCCAAGCACGCCATAAAAGGCATTCATGATGATTTTCAAGGCCTGCGACAGCGGCGCATTGCCCTCGCGCTTGGCCGCTTCCCTGCCCTGCCACACCCGTTCGACGATGGCTGGCAGGCAGTGCTGTGTGCGTGAAAAACGCCCACCGCGAAAGCCCTCGACCGAATGTGCGTCATCAGGCTGACGCAGGCCTTCGATCAGCCCGACCGGGTCGATGAGAAAGGTCCGGATGATCGACGGGTACAGGCTCTTGTAGTCCAGCACCAGCACCGAGTCGTAAAGCCCTGGCCGCGAATCCATGACAAACCCGCCGGGGCTGGCTTCGTCAGGGCGGCTGCCAAGGCTGGGCGCGACAAAGCCAAGGCGGTGCATCTGTGGAATGTACAAGTGACAGAACGCGGCTACCGACCCACCGCTGCGGTCCACGGCCAATCCCGTCACCGAGGCACGTTCGAGCAGGAAGTCGAGCAGCCGGGTATGGGCGAAAATGCGCGTGACCAGTTCACAGTCCTTCAGGTTGTAGCGCGCCAGGGCCGGTTTGTCTTCGGCGAAGCGGCGATTGATTTCGTCCATGCGTTGGTACGGCGTGTCGATGGCCTTGCCTTCACCCAGCAGGGTCTGGGCAACGTTCTCCAGGCTGAACGAGGCAAAGCTCCAGGTGGCCGAACGCAACGCCTCGATGCCATCGATCAGCAGCCGCCCCGGCGCATCGGCGAAAACATGGCCGCCACCGGCATGGCTGCGCAGGGTCATGACCGCACCGTTGCGCCCCAGGGCCAGTGGCACCTGCAACGACTTGGCATGCTCATGCAGCAGGCGCAGGTCGAACTGCACCAGGTTCCAGCCAATGATCGCGTCCGGGTCATGCCTGGCCATCCACTGGTTGAGCCGGGTAATCAAGGCGGCGCGATCAGCGCAATACTCCAGGTCGAAGTCAAGCCCGGTGGCATCGCCGTTGGCCGGGCCGAGCATGTACACCTGGCGCTGACCACAGCCCTCCAGCGCGATGCTGTACAGCTCGCCACGCTCGCTGGTCTCGATGTCCAGCGACACCAGGCGCAGCGCCGGGCGATAGCCTGGCTGCGGCTTGAGCTGGGCGTCCCGGTAAACGCCCTGCGCATCCGGCTGACCAGTGAACTGCACCGACGCCGTGATGAAGCGCTCCATGAGGTAACGCTCCGGCGGGCGGATATCGGCCTCGAACACGTCGATACCGGCCGTGCGCAGACGCTGCTCCAGTTGCATCAACTGGCGATGCTGGCGGGTGTAGAGGCCGAGCATTGGGCGATGCTCGAAGTCCTTCAGGCGCAGTGGCTTGAGCTTGGTCCCTGCTTCGTTGGCCAGCAGCACACGGGCATGCTCGGCCTGCGCCTGAGGAATGAAAGCCACCGACTCCTGCGCCGCCAGCCGCAACAGCCGCGGCCCGGCATCGGTGGCCAGCCAGAACTCCACGCAGGTGCCTTCCGGCGTATCGTGCCAGTGCCGGGTCAGGACAAAACCCTGCTGCAACTCCACTGCGTCGACCTCTGGATTGTCTGTAGATGGCGTTATTCTACCTGTGTCGTGCCTGGCATGAGTGTTTTAGCGCCTCCCCGCCACAAAACCGCTTCCCCGCCCGGCCACGGCCAGCAGCCAGGCCAAGGCGATCAACCCCAGCACCACCCCGCCAAACCACGCCACGCCGGCCCCAGCCAGCAGCAATCCGCCAATGATTCCGCCCAGGGCAATGGCGCAGTTCCACACCGTCACCAGCATCGACTGCGCCACATCACCACCCTGGCCTGCGGCGTCGGCGCACGCTGTCTGCAGCAGGGTCGGGGCGCCGCCATAGGTCATTCCCCACAGGGCGATGCTCAGGTACACAAGCCACGACGATGCCTGCCCCAATGCCAGCGTGGCCAAGGCAAAACCGGCCAGGCTCAGCAACACCAGCTTGCGCAGGTGCCGGTCGACCAGCAGCCCTACCAGGCCGATCCCGGCCAGCGCCGACAGACCAAACACCATCAGCACCGGGCCAATGTCCGCAGCCATGCCAGCCGCCGCCAGCAACGGCACGATATAGGTGTAGAGAATGTTATGGCCAAGGATCCAGGTGAGGATCACCAGCAGTACGACCAACACCCCCGGCGTGCGCAATACCTGCATGGCCGCCGGGCGCTTGTCGGCAGCCTGCCCCGGGTAGTCCGGCACGGATCGCAACACCCACACCACCAGCAGCGACGCCACCAGCGTGACGACCACGAACGTCGCGCGCCAGCCCAGCCCCGCTCCCAGCCAGGTCGCAATCGGCAAGCCGAGCGACAAGGCAATCGGCTGCCCGAGCATGGCCAGCGCCATGGCCCGGCCCTGCAACGGTACCGGCACCATGCGCCGGGCATGGCCAGCGATCAGGCCCCATGCCAGGCCGGCCGCAGCCCCCGTGAAAAAGCGCAGCACCAGGGTCAGGCTGTTGGAGTCCGATAGGGCCGTCAGCCCGTTGAACAGCACGAAGCCGATGATCGCCAGCAACAGCGCCCGGCGCCGATACCAGCCTTGGGTCAATGTCACCAACGGGATGGCGGTCAGTAACGAGCCCAAGGCATACGCCGTGACCCATTGCCCAGCCATGGCCTGGCTGATGTGCATGCCATCAGCGATCTGGTCGAGCAGACCCGCCGGCAGGGTTTCGCTGAGGATGGCGATGAAACCGGTCATGGCCAGCGCCAGCAGCCCGCCAACGGGCAGACGTTCGTTGCTGGCGGCCAGCACCGGTGCGGAAGATGTCTGGGACATTGCAAATGCCTTGAGTGAGAGACGAGGCGAACAGTCTGCAAGACCAGGCCATTGCGGAAAAAGACGGTTACAATGCCGCTCACCCAGGACATCAGCGTCCGTAATCAGGAGTGCGACATGGACAGCCTCAGCGGCTTCGTGGTCTTCAATCGGGTGGCCGAAACCCGCAGCTTCATGGCCGCCAGCCAGTCACTGGGGATCAGTGCCTCGGCAGTGGGCAAGCGCGTGGCGCGCCTGGAAAGCCGCCTGGGCGTGCGCCTGTTCCACCGCAGCACACGCAGCATCACCCTCACCGCCGAGGGCACGATGTTCCTCGAACGCAGCCGGCGCATCCTTGCCGAAATCGAAGCCACCGAGCAGGAGCTGTCGCAGGCCAGCGAAACGCCGCGCGGGCGCCTGCGGGTGAGCATGCCGCAGGTGACCAGACTGGTAATGCCGGCCCTGGCCGAGTTCATGGCCCTGTACCCACAGGTTGAACTGGACCTGGACTTCTCCGACCGCATGGTGGATATCGTTGGTGAAGGCTTCGATGTGGTGATGCGCGGCGGGCAGCCGGTGGATTCCCGGCTCAGCGCCAAATTCCTCGGGCACTTTCAGCACCGCCTGGTAGCCTCGCCCGAGTACCTGCGCGAACGCGGCACACCCTTGCACCCACGCGACCTGGCAGCGCATACCTGCCTGCATTATCGCTTCCCCAGCAACGGCAAGCTGGAAACCTGGCCGCTGCGCCAGGAGCATCCCGAGCACGCCTATGACATCCCCATCTCGATGGTCTGCAACCACGTCGAAACACGCGTCTGCTTTGCCTTGAACCACCGCGGCATTACCTGTCTGCCGGACTTCAACGTGGGTCGTGAATTGGGCAATGGCTCACTGGTCAGTGTCCTCGACGACTTCATGGAACGGCGCGGCAGCTTCTATCTGCTGTGGCCGTCCGGGCGGCAGATGCCGCCAAAGTTACGGGTATTCATCGACTTCATGCTCGATCGGGTATTCAACCGTACAGGTAGTTGATGTCCTTGTAGGCCAGCGGCGGTACCTGGCCGAGCAGGAAGTCACGCAGCTTGTGCATTTGCCGCGCTTTTGGGCTGGCCTTGAGCCAGGTCATGTAGTAACCGTCGCCGGTGGCCACGGCATGCTTGAAAGGCGTGACCAGGCGCCCGGCGGCCAGGTCGGTGCTGGCCAGTACCAGATCGACCACTGAAATGCCCAAGCCTTGCTGGGCGGCCGATATGCCCTGGTCGAGGGTATCGAACACCTGCCCCTGGTCGATGCTGATGTCCAGCGCATCCATTCGCGCCAGCCAACGCCGCCAGTCACGCCGGTCGGGTGACGGGTGCAGGAACTCGCATCGGGGCAGGTCGGACAGTTGCGGTTGTGCCTGCGTCATGTAATCCGGATGGCATACCGGGATCAGCCATTCATCGAACAGCTTGAAACTCTCGATATCGGCGGGAAAACGCCCGCTGGCCAGGAGAATGGCGCAGTCATAGGGCTCGGAATAGAAGTCCACGCTGTCGATATCCATCCACACACTGGACAGCTGCACGCTGCAGTTGTCCTCGACTTTCTTGAACGCATCCAGCGCCCGCAGCAGCCAGCGCACCGTGAGCGTGGACGGCGCCTTCAGGCGCAGGCCGTAGCGATCCTGACGCAGCAGTGCGCAGGCATTTTCGATGATCTTGAAGCCTACCTTCAGCTCTTGCGCCAGCAGGCGGCCGTGCTCGGTCAGGCTCAATTTCGGGCCCCGACGTTCGAACAGGTCGCAGCCGAACAGGGCTTCGAGGGTCTTGATGTGGTGGCTGACGGCGCCCTGGGTCAGGGCCAGTTCCTCAGCAGCGCGGGTGAAAGAGCCATAGCGAGAGGCCACCTCAAAGGCACGCAGCGCGTGCAAGGCCTGAATCCGTTCCGACATGGCGGCGTCCCGAGCATGAGTAAGACTAATAGTAGGTCATAACTCCACGCGTTTTACAACGACAGGAGCGTCTCGGAAAATGCCGGTAAATAACAAACATAACCAAGATCCTGCCTGCATGTGACTGGAACGTTCACTTAAATCAACGCCTGGGGAAATCATGTTTACGGGATATGGAAATTGCTATCGCCTGGATGCGCTGGAGCTCGCCGCTGAACATGGACACACCATGCAACACTGGACGTTCAAAACCATAGAACACTTTCGCAGTATTCTCGCCAACCCCGAATTCCCCTGCCTGTTCGGCCGCAAGGCGGTAAACGGCGAAACCTGCCACATTCTCTTCGCCCGCGCCGAGCAACTGGCCGATGATATCGCACAGGGCCTGGCCAATTATGTGCGCACCGTCGCACCGATCGCACCCAAGCAGCGCATCGGCAGCCCATTGGTGGTGTTTCTCGAAACCGCCGCCGGCAGCAGCCTGGCCGAGCAACAGGCCTTGGCCTGGAAGGTACTGCGCGGCGTGCATGCGCGCGACCCGCACCCTTGGCCGCAGGGCATCCCGACCGATCCCGACGATACCGGCTGGTCATTCTGCTATGCCGGCATGCCGCTGTTCATCAACATGAACTTCCCCGGCCATCAGCAGATGAAAAGCCGCAATCTGGGCCAGCACATCACCTTCGTCATCAACCCGCGGGAGAACTTCGACGAAGTGGCCAACGCCAGCACCGAGAGTGGCAAGCGCATCCGCGAACGGATTCGCGAGCGCGTGCACCACTACAACGACGGCGTTGTGCCCGACACCCTTGGCTTTTTCGGCGATACCGACAACTACGAGTGGAAGCAGTATCAACTGCAGGAGGCAGGCTCGCTCAACCCGTCACGCTGCCCCTTCCATGCCCATGCCGCACACCAGGCGACACCCGACATACTGATCGAGAACTGACCGTGAATACCGCACTCACCGCCACCTACGCCCTCACCGTGCTGCTACTGATCGCCACTCCCGGCCCGGTGGTGGCACTGATCGTCAACACTGCGGCCGCCTCCGGCTCGCGCAAGGCCATGTTCACCGCCGTCGGCACCAACTGGGCATCACTGGTGCTGATCGGCGCGGCAGCGTGGATCATCCTCACCAGTGCCGCCATCGACAAAACATGGCTCAGCACCATGAGCCTGCTGGGCTGCCTGTTCATCGGCTACATTGCCATGGGCACGTTGAGGGACGCCCTGCAGGCACCCGCGTCAGACGCGGCGAGCGAGGCCCCCAAGGCTGGGCGCGGTGGGCTGATGCAAGGCTTCATGGTGGGCATTTCCAACCCGAAAGACATCATTTTCTTCATCGCCTTCTTCCCGCAGTTCATTCAGATCACCGAATCGTTCGGCAAGAGCATGGTGGTGCTGTCGCTGCTGTGGGTGGCCATCGATTTCGCCGTGCTCAGCCTGTACATCTTCGCCATCGGCAAGATCGCCTCGCAGCGCAGCAACCGCATCATCAGCCTGGCGTCGGGCGTCGCCCTGCTGCTGATCGCCGCCGGCGGCCTGCTGTACAACCTCAAGGAACTGGCGGCCTGAATCTGCTGCAAAGTACCCGGCTTAAGCGAAGGAGAGACCATGACCACGACTGACACGCGCCCGTCTCCTTCGCCGCTGCAGCAGGACTACCAGCGCTTTCTCCTGCTGGGCAGTCGCCGTGCCCCCTATACCCTGCATGTGCACGAAACCGGCTACCGCTCCGGCACCATCAACACCGATGCCCTTGGCTTGCGCTACAGCCATTGCGCCGGCAAGCGCTTTTCGGCGGCCGAGCACGGTGGTGCGTCGCGCATCAACCTGCTGGTCGGCGGCTCCACAGCCCTGGGCATCGGCGCCAGCTCCGACGAACACACGGTGGCCTCGCACCTGTCGATGCTCACGGGCGAAGTCTGGCTGAGCCTGGCCGGCTGCGGGCTCAACGCCACCCAGGAATTGATGATGTTCCTGACCCACCAGCACCGCCTTGGCCAGCTCGGCCATGTGGTGGTGCTCAGTGGCCTCAACAGCCTGGCCCACGAAGCCCTGTGTGAAGTCCTCGCAGGTACCAACGACCCGCAGCACGCCAAGGCCTACCAGGCCTTTCTCAACAGTTTCAGCGAAGGCATGCAGCCCTGCGCACCGCCCCGTCGGCAGTCGCTGTGGCGGCGCATCGGCCAGGCGCTGGCCCCTCCCGTGGTCACAGCCCCGGTCAGCTGGCAACTGTCCTCCCCGGAAAAACGACTGGCCCGTGCCGCCGACAACATTGGCCGCACCTTGCGCCAATGGGACCGTCTGCTGGCAGACAGCCACGCCACGCTCACCTTCATCCTGCAACCGCTGCTGCCCTGGTGCCGGGATACCCTGCCCGCCGGCGAGCAAGCCATGCTGACCGCGCTGCAGCAACAACCGGCCAACTTCGACCGGCTGCTGGAGGGGGCATTCGACAGACAGTTGCATTCGGCATTTTTCCGCCGTATCAAAAGCCAGGCCGACCCGGTGCCCTGCTACGACATGAACTGCATGCTCGACAGCTCGCCCGTGTTCGGCGCAGACCTGTTCATCGACCGCCTGCACCTGAACGATCTGGGCAACAATGCCTTGGCCAAGGTGATCACCGCCAAGCTTGGGCTGGCCCAGGAAAAACATGCCCAGCGCAAGGTCACGCCGATCAAGCTCGTCTGACAGTTGTCGGGTGGTCTTTCGGCCACCCCCCTTGGGTGGCTAGAATACGTCGTCGTTACGATTTGCCCGAGGCGCACGTTTGACCGCCATGAACACCGAAGTCGTCCATCCGTACCTGGCCATCCATGGGGTTTGCCTGTGAGCCTTGTGCGACGCCTGCCCCCGCTGTTGGCTGCGCTGCTGCCACTGGCCGCGCAAGCGCTGGAGGTACGCATCGACCCTCATGCCGACTTGCTCTACCGTCAGGCCTTGCCACTACTGGAGCAGGCCGATAACCAGGACGACGCTGCCAGCACGCTGCGCACAGCAGCGGGCGGCGATCCAGAGCTTAGCCGCCAGGGCCAGGCCATGGCCCACACGTTGCCAACGGCGGTAGCCCTGCTGAAAAAATCGGTAGCGCTTGGCCACCCGGTCGCACAGTACCGTCTGGCGCTGTACTACATGACGTACCTGCCCGCCGCGCAAATCCCGGACGCCGCCTGCCCGTTGCTCGAAGCCAGCCTCCAGCAGGGGTTTGCCGCACCGGCGCCCGCCATTGCCACCTGGTGCCGGCCCTACAACGTCAGCAGCGAGTACCGTACAGCGCTGGAGGCCATCCCCAGCATGGCCACCGTGTACGCCCCCTACTACCCGCAACCGGCCACACGCCTGGCTTGCAACCGCAGCCGGCCACAAGGCCTGGAAATGCTGTGGGGGCGACAGCGCGACTACCAGGCCGAGGTGTACCGCCTGCTTGGCGACCTCGACCCACAGCAACGCAAGAGCCTGCTGCAGAAAGCCGTAGACATCAATGGCTGCGCAACGGCGCAACAGCTGCTGACCAGCCACCCATAACCCAGGGTCATTCAGGGCCGCTTTGCGGCCCTGTTGTCAGTTGGCCACTGAGGTTGAGGCGAACACGCCTAGACCAGCAAGATCGTTCAAGCCATCCCCTGCCCCGTCTGTCATGCTGGCCTGCCTCGTAGCCGTCATGCAGCCATCATGCCCCACATCGCCCGCCAAGCCTTTCTTCACGGCGCCATTGCCATTCTCCCGTTGTCCCTGGCCGTTGCCCCTTGGGGCCTGCTGGCCGGTTCCATGGCAATCGAGGCCAACCTCAGCGCCTGGCAGGGGCAGGGGCTGTCGGCCATCGTCTTCGCCGGCGCCGCGCAGCTGGTGGCCATTGGCATGCTCAAGGGGGGTGCCAACCTGGCGTCGATCCTGCTCACCACCCTGCTGCTGACCTCGCAGCACCTGCTGTATGGCCTGTCGATGCGCCCGCTACTGTCCAGCCAGCCGCTGCGCTGGCGCCTGGGCCTGGGCTTTCTGCTGACCGACGAATTCTTCGCCCTGACCAGCCAGTACGACCAGCAGCAATTCAACCGCTGGTATGCCTTGGGGGTGGGCCTGACCTTCTACATCGCCTGGAACCTGTTCACCCTGGCCGGCATACTGCTGGGCCAGAATATTCCACACCTGGACCAGTTCGGCCTGGATTTCTCCATTGTCGCCACTTTTGTCGCCCTGATCGCGCCGCTGGTGCGCAACCTGGCCACCGTGGTGTGCGTAGCCGTGTCGCTGTTCTGTTCGGTGCTGTTCAGCTACTGGCACTGGGAAACCGCCCTGGTGGTCGCAGGCCTGCTGGGCATGAGCGCCGGGTTCATCTGCCAGAAATTCGCCGGAGCCCGCGCATGATCTGGATCCTGATTTTCGCCATGGGCGCCATCGTGTTCCTTAACCGGTACGCATTCCTGGAGCCGCGCCTGCCCTTGCGCCTGAGCTCGAATGCCCGGCAGTTTCTCGGCTTTGCCGTGCCGGGCATGCTCACCGCCATCTGCGGCCCGATCATCTTCATGGCTGACCACCAGCTCAACCTGAGCGTGCTCAACCCCTACCTGCTGGGCTCCCTTGTGGCCATCGCCCTGGTGCTGTTGACCCGCAGCGTATTGCTGAGCATGCTGGTGAGCATGTTGATCTTCTTCCTTCTGCGCAGCTGGCTGGCATGAGCCCGCCCTTGCGCGAGCAGACACACCTCTGGCAGGCGCCAGCCCTTGGCGACGTCGAGATGCTGCACGCTCGCTACTACCAGCAGCGCTTCGCCCCGCATGTGCACGAGGGCTATGTATTCACCGTGATCGAGTCGGGCGCTCAGCGCTTCTGGCACCGCGGCAGCGAGCACCTGGCACCGGTCGGCAGCATGGTGCTGATCAACCCCGACGAACTGCACACCGGCGCTACGGCCCATGAAGCCGGCTGGCGTTATCGCGGCTTCTATCCCGAGCACGAGCGGGTGACCGGTGTGCTCGACGAACTGGAACTGGGCCGCCACGGCATGCCCAGCTTCAAGGACAGCGTGATCCATGACCCGGCCCTGGCCCTCGCGTTCAGCCAGCTGCATCAGTTGTCCGAAGCCAGCGCCAGCGCCTTGCAGCAGCAGACGGCCTGGCGCCAGGCGGTGCTGGCCCTGGTGCAGCGGCACGGGCAGTGCGCCGAGCCTTCGGCCCCTGGCCACGAACCCCTGGCCGTAGCCCGCGCCCGCGAACTGCTGGAAAGCCAACTGGCCGACCCGCCCTCACTGGAAGCGCTGGCGGCAGCAGTCAACCTGTCGCCGTTCCACTTCGCCCGGGTGTTCCGCCAGGCCACCGGACTGCCACCCCATGCCTGGCTGAAGCAACGCCGCCTGGCCCGCGCCCGCGAAATGCTGAAGCACGGCCTGGCCGCTTCGCAAGTGGCGTTCGACCTCGGCTTTGCCGACCAGAGCCATTTGAGCCGGCAGTTCAAGCAAGCCTATGGGGTGACCCCGGGGGCGTATCGGCAAGCCTGCGTTCACTCTGCTCTGCGCGCGTGAAAGGGCGGCAGCGCCCTCTCCAACTTGCATCTATACGCCAGGCCCAAGCTATGTACGGCTGTCGACATCTGGGCCACGTCCTTTCATGTTCCAGCGCACTGGCGCGATGAATAACATGAGCGTCATCCAGATAAAGGTTGCCGGCCCCGCAAGCACGAAGACCAAACTGGCAATCAATCCTGATACGGCATCACCCATCACGGCGGTGAAGTAATAGAGGGAAAAATTCCTGCCCACTTCATGCTCCCTCGACAAGCACTGGATGTTGGTCACGATTGCGATATCGACAAATGCACCAATGAAGCCAACCAGGAACAGAATCAACAGGAACAGCCAGTTATTGAATTGCAGCGCCACTGCTGCAGCAAAAAATAGCCCGCCATAGAGCATCCAGTAGCGCAGCACCATTGCTGCGGTTGTACGAGGATTGAAGCGCGTGTAAAGCATGCCCCCCACCACCGTGCCTGCCGCAAGCAGTGAAAACACGTATCCAACCGCCGCTTCAGAGGCGAAGTGCTCCAGCACCGATGCTGGAAGGATAAAGCGAATCACCGACGTGGCGAACATCGCACAGAGTGTGGTGCAGCCAATGACAGCGAACAACGGCGCATTGCCGGCCCTCAACTGACTCACACTGCTCGCCGCATCCCTGATTATGGCGCACCCATCGAATGCCTGTTGGACACTACGCCTGGCAGGCGTCAGGGTAGCGATACAAATGGCCGACACGACAAGGCACATTGCAAAAAACAAGAAAGTGGCTTCTCGAGACAGCAGTAACACACAGGCCGAAAAGACCAGCGGCCCGAGGATCGAGGCGGCGTCCTCGATCACCTGGATACCGCTGTTCACCGTGGCTAACTCATCCTTTTCGACAAGGTCCGGAAAGTACGCGCGAAACGTGGGCACATAAAGGCATTCGAGCGCTGTCATGACCATTGCGAGGCCCACCAACGCAAGTAATACTGGCGTGAACACGCTGAACAAGGCAAAGAAGGAAAGTGCCAGCAGGCCTTTTGTCACCTCGATTGCTAATAGTGTGTGTTTCTTGTTGGCGTTATCTGCCAGCCAGCCACCCAATGGCGAAAACACCACACTTGGCAAGTAACGAAAAAAGTAGGCGATGCCGATCAAAAGCATATCCGCATCTGTGATGGACACGATCGCCACGGCAAATGCAGCCTCGAAGGCAAATTCACCACATTTGGAAAAGCTGTAGCCCAGCGACAGCGAACGCGTTCCGGGGTTAAGGCGCAATGCCAGCATTAGCGGGTACTTCCTGGCGACATCGCTCCTGAACACTCGGATTGTAAATTCATATGGGCACTCCTTTGAGCCGATTGAGATTGCCAAATATTGGCCAACTCAATCTAAGACTCGGCCAGGATTGAGCTCAACATGAAAGTTGTAACAACGCCGATGCTTTCTGCAAGCGAAAATCAGAAACGCGGAATTTTCCTACAACAACCATGCTTTGAATGCAGACCCGACGGCATTTTCCCGACTGTGCAGTTGAGCACTTCAACAGGTCACGTTCAGATACCGAGCCCTGAATCCCTTGCATGGCACGAGCATCAACTTTAAACATGCCGTTTATAAGTAACGAGTTGTTACTGCGCCGCAAGAGCAACCACTGGCAGCTGCCGCAGCGCGCCTTGCAAAGGCCGCAAGAGCCTGGCCAACCCTCTGCTACACTGACAAGGCTGAATGGAGGATCCTGTCATGTCCGAAAGAGAGCTCACCACCCTTCTGTCGTTGATGAACCAGCGCCAGGCCTGTCTGAGCAGTGCCTGCAAGGAGATTGCCGACTGGATCGACCGGCAGGGCGATGTGCCCGCCGCCGGCAAGATCCGCGCTAGCCTGAAGGCACTGGAGGCCGATGAGGCCCAGGTTCGAAAGACCCTGACGTCGCTGACCCTCGACAGACCGCTGCCGCGCTTTCGTAGCTGAAAGGCGCAGTTGAAAAAAAGGGCCGCTGAACGCGGCCCTTTGATCTGTCAGTGGTTCATGTGCATGTGATCATGCCCACCACCCGCGTCGGCGTTGAGTGCACGCACTTGCGCCTGAACGTCCAGGGTTTCCTTGGCGCCCTTGGCATCCTCGATGGTCAGGGTCAGTGGCACTTTGTCACCCTCCTTCACCTGATTGTTCAGGCCCATCAGCATGACATGCAGGCCATTCGGGTCCAGGGTCACTGCCTTGCCGGCTGGCAATTCGACAGCCTTGACCTCACGCATGCCCATCACGTCACCGTTCATGGTCATCTCGTGCACCTGCACGGTCTTGGCCACGGGCGAAGCCACACCCACCAGCTTGCTGTCGCTGCTGGCAGTCAGGACCATGAACGCACCGGTGGACTGCTGATGCGGCACGCTGGCACGCACCCAGGCATCACTCACGGTGGTCTGGGCCAGGGCCGGCAGGGCCAGCCCCATCAGTACCAGGGCAGCCAAACCGCGTTTGATCGGTTGCATCGACATTCAGCAGATCTCCATCAGGGTGACCAGATCTTCGGCGCATTCCTTGGCGTTCAGGGAATGGCCCAGGCTCAGGCGCAGGGTGCCACGTGTATCGTAGACGTAGCTGGTGGACGAATGAGAAATGGTGTAGGTGTCTCCGGCCGGAACCTTCTCGTAGAACACCTTGAATTCCTTGGCCACCGCGGCAATTTCCTCGGGGGTGCCGGTCAGCGCGGTGAACGTCGGGTCGAAGGCCTTGACGTAGGCATCGAGCACCTCGGGCGTGTCGCGCTCCGGGTCCAGGGTGATGAATACCACCTGGAACAGGTCGCGGTCGCGGCCCCTCAGCAGCTTGCGAATCTGCGCCGCCCGCGCCAGCGTGGTCGGGCAGACGGCCGGGCACTGGGTGAAGCCGAAGAAGACCATCGGCATGCTGCCGTAGAAGCTCGACAGGGTGCGCACGTTACCTTGCGGGTCTTTGAGGCTGAACTTGCGCCCGAGGATTTCGTTGCTCATGTTCTTGCCGTACTTGAACTCGAGCCCCCGGGCCGGGCTGCAGCCTGCCAGCAGGCCAAGCCCGAGAACGCCCATGCCGGCGACAACCGCACGCCGGGTCAAAAGATCATTCATGAAACCATCCTTTACAGGGAAGGTGCCGGCCCTCGGGACGGGCCGGTCGAAAAACCGGGGCATTCTGGCATGACACCCAGAGGGGTTCTACCCGACCATGGCGGGTATGGCCTGCAGCCCTTTGAATACGGGCTGCGGCCTGTTGTCGCAGGGGTTGAAACCGTAACACTTTGTTGCTAAGGGAGCCGCCTTCAACTCAGTAGTAGGCGTTTTCTTTCTGGCTGTGGTCAGTCACGTCGCGCACGCCCTTCAGCTCCGGAATACGCTCGAGCAGGGTGCGCTCGATGCCTTCCTTCAGGGTGACATCGGCCTGGCCGCAACCCTGGCAGCCACCACCGAACTGCAGCACGGCAATGCCGTCATCGACCACGTCCACCAGGCTCACCTGGCCGCCATGGCTGGCCAGGCCGGGGTTGATCTCGGTCTGCAGGTAGTAGTTGATACGCTCGTTGATCGGGCTGTCTTCGTTGACCATCGGCACCTTGGCGTTTGGCGCCTTGATGGTCAGCTGGCCGCCCATGCGGTCGGTGGCGTAGTCGACCAGTGCGTCTTCCAGGAACGGTACGCTGACGGCGTCCAGGTAGGCAGTGAAGCTTTTCAGACCCACGGCGGTGTCGTCAGGCTTCTCTTCGCCCGGCTTGCAGTAGGCGATGCACGTCTCGGCGTACTGGGTGCCCGGCTGGGTGATGAAAATGCGAATGCCGATGCCGGGCGTATTCTGCTTGGAGAGCAGATCGGCCAGGTAGTCATGGGCGGCGTCGGTAATGGTTATAGCGCTCATGTAGGTTCCTCACAGACTTGCGGCCAAGTGTACGCCAACCCAGCCTTCGAACAAAGTCCTAGCAATTGACTCGGGAAAGCGCATATTCAGGGGCCGGCCCCCGTTGCGCCGCCAGCCAGGCCTGCATTCGCCGGTACAGGCCGCGCTCCAGCCACTGGTAGCTGAACCACGACATTAGTCCAATGGACGGCACGCACAGGGCAAATGTCAGGAACGGGTTCAGATGCAGGCGCTCACTGGCGAACCAACCGGCATACAGCACCAGCACATGTATCAGGTACACCGAGTACGAACAGTCGCCAAGGGCCTTGAGCAGCCGATTGCCCTGGAACAGCGGCTCCATGGCCACGAAGGCCAGGACGACCATCGCACTCGGTAACCCCCAGTGCAGCAAGCGCTGGGAAGCGTCCAGATAGTAGATCGCCATGCCCGCCACACCCAGCAACGCCAGCGGCAACCACCGGCCCTGGCGGATCAGCCCGCGGCGGTACAGTACGCCGACACCAATGCCCAGCAGAAACTCGTAGATGATGCCGTTGTTGTAGAAGCGGCTGACCACGCCCATGCGCCCCAGTACCTCACTGACCAGCAACAGAGCGGCAGTCACCAGCAGCAGGTGATGCCGTTGGCGTACCAGGAAGGCCAGGCCGAACAGCAGGTAGAAGAACATCTCGAAGTTCAGCGTCCAGCCCACGTTCAGGGTTGGGTACAGGCCATAGCCACCTGGGTTTTCCGCCGGGATGAACAGCAGCGACAGGAACAGGTGCCGCCAGTCAAACGCCTGATGTGGCATCCATTGGCTGAATGCCAGCAGCAACATGGCCATCAGGGCTGTGTAGAACCAGTAGGCAGGGACGATGCGCAGCGCCCGATTGAGCAGGAACTGGCGTGGTTCGATGGTTTTGTCGCGGGTCGACAGGTAGATGACCAGCCCACTGATGACGAAGAAGATGTCGACGCCTACGGCGCCACGGTCGGTGAGCAGTTGGCCGATGGGGCCGGTGGCGTGGAAGTCGAAGAAGATCTGCATGAAATGGTGGCAGACCACCACCCAGGCGGCGAACGCCCGCAGTGCCTGAAGCGAATACAGCATGGAATACCCTGCGCTTGGCGGTGCATTGAGGCCCGTATCGAGTGCAGAGGCCAGCGCCAGCCTTGAGAGCCGCGCCGTACCTGTTGTAGGAGCGGGTTCACCCGCGAAGGGCTGCAAAGCAGCCCCCTTTGCAATCGATCAAGACCACCCACCCGTTCCGACCGCAAGGTACTCGGAAAGGTCAGCCAACCCGATCAGAGGTTCTCGTACCGGTTCATGTCCAGCACGCCCGCCTCGACCGGTTCGGTTTCCTTGATATAGCTGTTCAGGTCATGGAAATAGCGCCAGAACGCCGGGTGACTGCGGCGCACACCCCAGCGCATGACAATGCGCTCGAACTTCGCCGCGTCATCTTTGGCGTACTCCATGTCCTCGACGAACTCCGGCACATCCTTGGTCGGGATGTTGAAGATGAAGTTCGGGTAGCTGGAGAGCACCCCCGGGTACAGGGTCAGGGTATCCAGCCCCGGCTGGTAGCGGTACGCCTCACCCAGCAGGAACGCCACGTTGCTGTGCGCGCGGTTGCGCAGCAGGCTGTACACCTGACGTTGGCCGTCCTGCCCTTCGATACGCAGCATGGTCGCCTCGGGCAACTGGTTGATCACCTTCAGTCCGGCCGCCGGGCGCGACACCAGACGGCTGAGCGACTGCTCGGCATTGCGGAATTCTTCGCTCATCTGCGGCCGTGAGCAGAACGCGCCCTGGCAGCGGTTGATCGGGTCCGGTGCGGCATTCAGGCTGCCGGTGCGCTGCAGCAGCTTCAGGCCAAAGTCGCGTTTGGGGTTGCGCGGGTCGAGCTTGATGCCACTCGGGGTGTCGGTGTCGATGTCTTCATAATCCATCCACATCTTCACCTTGCCACTGTTCTGGTACCAGTCGCCAAGGATCGCCTTGCGCTGGTCGGCCGGCATCAGGCGCAGGAAGTTGACCTCGGCGCCGTTGCGGATCAGGTCGAAGTACAGGCGCGTCTGCAACTGGTGCGAAACGTTGCCATACACATCGAAGTTGACCGCCAGCTGGTAATACGTGCGCTCGAACAACGGGTAGTCGAACAGCCACACGGTCAGCGGCACATCCCCCACCAGGCCCTTGGTCACCGATGCGCTGTCGAAGTGGCGGAAGATGCTCAGCAGCGCATTGTCGTTACCGGCCCACAGCGTCGACCATCTCGGTGCCGGCATTTCGGCATAGGCTTCACGGCGCAGTTTCTCGTAGTCGTTGCGCTTGTCACGATAAGCGTGCCACAGGCTCAGCACACTGCCCACGTCATCGATCTGACCAGGCATGGCCAGCAGCGGGGTAGCCTCGCCGCGGTACTTGGCATCGGTGATGTAGCGATCGAAGGCCGGCTCCTGGAACAGCGCCCAGAAGTTGTCGCGGATCACGTCAGTGGCAATTTGCCCGCGGCACACCGGGCCACGGATGAAGGTGCGCACGAAGTACTCGGCGTTATCCAGCATGAACTGGTAGCGCGCCACCGCCGGGATCGCCTCGAAGGTTTCAAACGGATTGGCCCGGTGGCGCGGGCCGTAGCCCGGAAGCGCGGCAGCATGCCAGTCGCCGGCATAGAACAGCTGCTTCACGCGCTTGAGCTTCTGCGGCCCCATCGGGTAGGTGATGTGCGTCTTGTGCACGATCACGCCCTGCACCGGGATCAACCGGTAGTAGAAGTCCGTGCCCGGTGGGTCGTTGGGGCGGCGGGTGGCAATGATATCGACCGGCTTGCCACTTGGCGTGCGCGAGCGCACCCACTGGAAGAAGTGGCCCTGCTCGCCGCCAGCGAAATGGATGTGCGCCAAAAACAGGTGCTCGTACAGCCAGCGGCCCACCAGCGCCTCGGTGGAACCCGGGCGGTTGAGCAGTTCTTCCCACTCTGCGATCTGCCTGGCTTCGGCCGCGCTAGGCTGGATCGGCTGGTACTCCACCGGCGCACCGGCCGCCAGCCAGCGGCGCAGGGTGGCGTATTCGTCGTCGGTCAGCCCGGTCACCGCCAGCGGCATGCCCTCCTTGGGGTGTGCGCCGGCATAGGCGTCGAATTCATGGGGCAACGGGCACATGTTGTTGCGGCTCAGGCCCAGGACGATCTCTTCGGGCAGCTTGGCGTTGGGCGTAAGCGGGGTCTTGTGGCCCAATTCCAGCATGCGCGCCATCAACGCGGCCTGACCGCCCTGATTGTCGAGCACCGAGTAGAAGCCCTTCTTGCGCCACTGCTCTTCGCTGTGTGCGTCGTAGAACAGCCGCGTGGTGGGCACCGCCTTGCTCCGCTCGCCCTGGTACACCGGGACCTTGCTGGCCCCGCGTACCGCGCCTTCAGGGCTTTCCAGCTTGAGCTGGCAGGCGGCGTCGTTGCAGGCGTGGCAGGCCACGCACTTCTCGGTGAAGATCGGTTGAATGTCCCGGGTGTAGGAAATAGCCGGGCTCGACTGGGGGGCCTGCCCGAATACCGCGCCGCTGATGAGCAAGGCGAAGGCGCCGGCAAGGATACGATGCACCATGTGCGGAAAGTCCTGGTTCTTGAAAGCCATCACGATTTGTTGCCTGGTCGTCCTGGGTGCTTTGCGCTGCCTCCACCCGCCCAACATGAGCAGTTTTCATGCAAATGGGCGACATGCCTAAAAACCGCGCAGCTTTGTTATGATTCGGCACCTTCTGATATTCGCCCGACCAGGTAGTTCCTATGTCCGACCGCAGCGCTCGTCTCCAAGCACTCCAGAACGCACTCAAAGAGCGCATCCTGATCCTCGACGGCGGCATGGGTACTATGATCCAAAGCTACCGTCTGGAGGAACACGACTATCGTGGCACGCGTTTTGCCGATTGGCCAAGCGATGTGAAGGGTAACAACGACTTGTTGCTGCTCAGCCGCCCGGACGTGATCGCCGCCATCGAGAAGGCCTATCTGGATGCCGGTGCCGATATTCTCGAAACCAACACCTTCAACGCCACGCAGATTTCCCAGGCCGACTACGGCATGGAGTCGCTGGTTTACGAGCTGAACGTCGAAGGCGCGCGCATCGCTCGCCAGGTTGCCGATGCCAAGACCTTGGAAACGCCCGACAAGCCGCGCTTCGTTGCCGGCGTGCTCGGCCCTACCAGCCGAACCTGTTCGATTTCCCCAGACGTCAACGACCCAGGGTTTCGCAACGTCACCTTCGACGAGTTGGTAGAAAACTACATCGAGGCCACCCGCGGCCTGATCGAAGGCGGCGCCGACCTGATCCTGATCGAAACCATCTTCGACACCCTCAACGCCAAGGCGGCGATCTTCGCCGTGCAGCAAGTGTTCGAGGACGACAACGTCGAACTGCCGATCATGATCTCCGGCACCATCACCGACGCCTCCGGCCGTACCCTGTCGGGGCAGACCACCGAAGCGTTCTGGAACTCGGTGCGCCACGCCAAGCCGATTTCCGTGGGCCTTAACTGCGCCCTCGGCGCCAAGGACCTGCGCCCGTACCTGGAAGAGCTGGCCACCAAGGCCGACACCCACGTGTCCGCCCACCCCAACGCAGGCCTGCCGAACGCCTTCGGTGAGTACGACGAAACCCCGGCCGAGATGGCCGCGGTGGTCGAAGAATTCGCCGCCAGCGGTTTCCTCAACATCATCGGCGGTTGCTGCGGCACCACCCCAGGCCATATCCAGGCCATTGCCGAAGCCGTGGCCAAGTACAAGCCGCGCGAGATCCCGGAAATCGCCAAGGCCTGCCGCCTGTCGGGCCTGGAGCCGTTCACCATCGACCGCCAGTCGCTGTTCGTCAACGTCGGTGAGCGCACCAACATCACCGGTTCCGCCAAATTCGCCCGGCTGATCCGCGAAGAGAACTATACCGAAGCCCTGGAAGTCGCCCTGCAGCAAGTCGAGGCCGGCGCTCAGGTAATCGACATCAACATGGACGAAGGGATGCTCGACTCCCAGGCGGCCATGGTCCGGTTCCTCAACCTGATCGCGGGTGAACCGGACATTTCGCGTGTACCGATCATGATCGACTCGTCCAAGTGGGAAGTGATCGAGGCCGGCCTCAAGTGCATCCAGGGCAAGGGCATCGTCAACTCCATTTCCATGAAGGAAGGCGTCGAGCAGTTCAAGCACCACGCCCGCCTGTGCAAGCGCTATGGCGCTGCCGTGGTGGTCATGGCTTTCGACGAAGTCGGCCAGGCCGACACTGCCGCGCGCAAGAAGGAAATCTGCCAGCGCAGCTATGACATCCTGGTCAACGAAGTGGGCTTCCCGCCAGAAGACATCATCTTCGACCCGAACATCTTCGCCGTCGCCACCGGTATCGAAGAGCACAACAACTACGCCGTCGACTTCATCGAAGCCTGTGCCTATATCCGCGATCACCTGCCCCATGCCCTGAGCTCGGGTGGCGTGTCCAACGTGTCGTTCTCGTTCCGTGGCAACAACCCGGTGCGTGAGGCGATCCACTCGGTGTTCCTGTACCACGCGATCCAGAACGGCCTGACCATGGGTATCGTCAACGCCGGCCAGCTGGAGATCTACGACGAGATCCCGGCCCAGCTGCGTGAAAAGGTCGAGGACGTGGTGCTCAACCGCACCCCGCATGGCACCGATGCACTGCTGGCCATCGCCGACGACTACAAGGGTGGCGGCGCAACCAAGGAAGTGGAAAACGAAGAGTGGCGCTCGCTGCCGGTGGAAAAACGCCTGGAGCACGCGCTGGTCAAGGGCATCACCGCGTTCATCGTCGAAGACACCGAAGAATGCCGCCAGCAGTGCGCGCGCCCCATCGAAGTGATCGAAGGCCCGCTGATGAACGGCATGAACGTGGTCGGCGACCTGTTCGGCGCGGGCAAGATGTTCCTGCCGCAGGTGGTCAAGTCGGCCCGCGTCATGAAACAGGCCGTTGCTCACCTGATCCCCTTCATCGAAGCCGAAAAAGGCGACAAGCCGGAAGCCAAGGGCAAGATCCTGATGGCCACGGTGAAAGGCGACGTGCACGACATCGGCAAGAACATTGTCGGCGTGGTGCTGGGCTGTAACGGTTACGACATCGTCGACCTTGGCGTGATGGTGCCGGCGGAGAAGATCCTGCAGACAGCCCGCGAGCAGAAGTGCGACATCATCGGCCTGTCCGGCCTGATTACCCCGTCGCTGGACGAAATGGTCCACGTTGCCCGCGAAATGCAGCGCCAAGGCTTCGAACTGCCGCTGATGATCGGTGGCGCCACCACCTCCAAGGCGCACACGGCGGTCAAGATCGAGCCCAAGTACAGCAACGACGCAGTCATCTACGTCACCGACGCTTCGCGCGCGGTCGGCGTGGCCACCCAGTTGCTGTCCAAAGAACTCAAGCCGGGCTTCGTCGAGAAGACCCGCCTGGAATACGTGGACGTGCGCGAGCGCACCGCCAACCGCAGCGCCCGCACCGAGCGCCTCAGCTACGCCCAGGCGATCGCTGCCAAGCCGCAGTACGACTGGGCCAGCTACCAGCCAGCGGTGCCCTCCTTCACCGGCGTCAAGGTGCTGGAAGACATCGATTTGCGCACCCTGGCCGAGTACATCGACTGGACCCCGTTCTTCATCTCCTGGGACTTGGCCGGCAAGTTCCCGCGCATCCTCACCGACGAGGTGGTTGGCGAGGCTGCTACGGCGCTGTACAAGGATGCCCGCGAAATGCTCGACAAGCTGATCGACGAGAAGCTGATCAGCGCCCGCGCGGTATTCGGCTTCTGGCCGGCCAACCAGGTGGCCGATGACGACATCGAAGTCTACGGCGAAGACGGCCAGGCACTGGCCACCCTGCACCATCTGCGCCAGCAGACCATCAAGCCGGACGGCAAGCCCAACTGGTCGCTGGCCGACTTCGTCGCACCGAAAGACAGCGGCGTGACCGACTACGTAGGTGGTTTTATCACCACCGCCGGCATCGGTGCCGAGGAAGTGGCCAAGGCTTACCAGGACAAGGGCGACGACTACAGCTCGATCATGGTCAAGGCCCTGGCCGACCGCCTGGCCGAAGCCTGTGCCGAATGGCTGCACGAGCAGGTGCGTAAAGAGCACTGGGGCTATGCCCGCGACGAGCACCTGGACAACGAGGCGCTGATCAAGGAACAGTACAGCGGCATCCGCCCTGCGCCGGGCTACCCGGCCTGCCCCGACCACACCGAAAAGGAAACCCTGTTCCGCCTGCTCGATGGCACCGCCATCGGTGAGACCGGGCCAAGCGGGGTGTACCTCACCGAGCACTTCGCGATGTTCCCGGCGGCGGCGGTCAGCGGCTGGTACTTCGCCCACCCGCAGGCGAAGTATTTTGCCGTAGGCAAGGTCGACAAGGACCAGATCGAACGTTACAGCGCACGCAAAGGCCAGGATATCAGCGTAAGCGAGCGCTGGCTGGCGCCTAACCTGGGGTATGACAGCTAAACGACTGCGCTGGCTTCTTCGCGGGCTCGCCCACACAGGTATGAAACAGGCCTCAAGGGCCGTGATTTACC